>JBFGTT010000026.1:0-14061 GCA_041565995.1 Rhodothermales bacterium | reverse complement strand
TGGCGGCAAAGACGCCGCCGGGTAAGGCATGGTTTTGCGTCATCTCAAGGCTGGCTGCCGGGGGCGGTCGCAGCGCCCTTGAACTTCGGCGCGCCCTCCAGGGTGATCAGGATCCTGGGCAGCTAACGCCCAGGCCGTGCGCCTGCTCCCGCACTGCCGCCGTCGCGCCGATTCTACGGATTGCGGCGCGCACAACCGTCGCGTCTTGCCTGCTCTCGGCCATCGATCGGCACGCTGTTATGGCGGTAAAAAATCAGGACGAGAAAAACATCATTTTTGCAGGTTTCCCTCTTGCCTGTTCGCTTTTTATAGGTTATCTATGCGGCACTCTTTTTACACGCAACGGCGTAACCCAAAAGGGCCAGATGCTCAACGTCGAACACGACGGTAGTGCGTATGGCGCACGCCTCATCACGCAGGCGCCTTTTAGAGCGGGGCAAGAGATCTGCCGGATCAGCGCCTACCGCATCGTCCGACGGCCCAACGTTCAGTCCATACAAATCGGACGGAACAGGCACCTCGACGACCTGGGGCTGCTCGCTTATCTCAACCATTCGTGCCGGCCCAACACGCTCGTCAACACCGAGACGCTCCTGCTCCGCGCCCTCCGCGACATCGAGGCCGGCGAAGAACTGACTTATTTCTACCCCTCCACCGAATGGGACATGGATCAACCTTTCAAGTGCCTCTGCGGGGCGGCCGAGTGTATGGGGCTTGTGGAGGGCGCAAAACACCTTTCCGAGGACGTGCTCGGCCAGTATTTCATCAATCGCCATATTCTTGAGATGCTGCGGATCCGCCGTCAGACAACCTCGCCTTCCAAGCGTTGAGCGCCTTCCTTCCTTACCCGGCACGCTACCGAAAGCGCGATGAAAATTTGTATCCTCGACGACGCCTACGAGAACTCCGACTCCATCTTCAAGGCGTACGATCCGCCCGCTGACCCGATCCCCTACCTCGAAGGCCACACCTGCGAACGACACTACCTCCAGAAGGCCACGGCGGTGCGGCAGGTTCACGACCTGGCCCGGCGCGGCTTCGACGTGTTTCTCAACCTGTGCGACGGCTCCTGGGACGAGGACCGCCCCGGCATCGAGGTCGTGCAGGCGCTCGAACGGCTGGGCGTGGCTTTTACGGGCGCCACGGCTCCCTTTTTCGACCCCTCGCGCGAGCAGATGAAGCGGGTGTGCCACTACCGGGGCATCCCGACGCCCGCCTACGTGATGGCCGCCGGCGAGCAGGACCTCGCGCGGGCGGCGGCGCTGCGGTTTCCGCTGATCGTCAAGCATCCCAACAGCTACAGCAGCATCGGCATGACCCGTGCCTCGCGCGTCGAGACGCCGGAGGCGCTCCACGAGCAGGCCGCCGCCATGATCGACGCCTACGGGCAGGCGCTCATCGAGGAGTTCATCGAGGGCAGAGAGTTCTCGGCGCTCGTCGCCGAAAACCCCGACGACGCCTACCACCCGATTGCCTACCGGCCGGTCGAGTTTCGCTTTCCCGAGGGCGAGTCGTTCAAGCACTTCGACCTCAAGTGGAAGGATTATTACAGCATGACGGTCCACCTCTTCGACGACCCGGCGCTGACCTGCCGGATCCAGGATCTCTCCAGGAAGATGTTCCTCGGCTTGAACGGCACCGGCTATGGCCGCTGCGACCTCCGCATGGACGAGCAGGGCACGGTGTTCATGCTGGAAATCAACCCCAACTGCGAGCTGTTCTACGCCCCGGAGGTCTCCGGGAGCGCCGATTTCATCCTGCTCAACGATCCGGAAGGCCACAAGGGGTTCGTGGACAAAATCCTCCGCGCGGCGCTGGCACGCCAGCGGCGCAAGGTGAAAAAATGGACGGTGCGCTTCGACCGGGACAGCCACTACGGGATGTACGCGGTGCAACCCATCGCCGCCGGGGAGTTGATCGAGCCGTACGAAGAGCAGCCGCACGTGCTCGTGAGCAAGACGCACGCGATGCGGCACTGGGACGCGACGCGCAAGGACTGGTTCGCCCGCTACGCCTACCCGCTCACCGACGAGGTCTACGTCATGTGGAGTAGCGACCCGGACCAATGGAAGCCCCTCAACCACGCCTGCGACCCCAACGCCTGGCTCGACGGGTTGAACCTCGTCGCCCGGCGGGCCATCGCCCCCGGCGAAGAGATCACGATGGACTTTGCGACGTTTTGCAACGAGACGATGCCGGCGTTCGAATGCGCCTGCGCTTCGCCGCACTGTCGGGGCACGATCCGGGGCACGGACTACCGCGAGCCGTTCGTGGCGCGCTACGACGGGCACGTCTCCGACTACGTGCACAGCAAACGCCTTGCCCGGCCAGGATAGCGGATACGCGCCGGCCCTGCGCAAAGGGACGCCGCAGGCGCGGCCCCTGGAACGGGCGCGCCGGGCCGGTGGTTTACCGCCCTGTGGCCGAGTCGCCGGCCCGCGCCGCCCTGCGCGTCCCGGCATAGCCTGTCTCTACCGGGGCGCGGCACCCGCTTCTCCGTGCAAACCGACGGCGCACAGGCAGCCTCTAGCCGGGTAAGTCGCCCGGTCCGGCTCACCTCTTGACGAGATGGCATCATGGAACTGCCCCCCCAGCCGGACCTGATCTGGCTCACCGAATTCCTCGAACGCTGCCCGATATCCGGGGAGACGATCTTCGCCGAGGAGGTGGAACTGGCCTTCACGGGCCGGCACCCGGCGGCGCTGGACTGGACGCTGGGCCGGTGCCGGCGCAGCCGACGCTGGTACGGGCTGATGGAAGACCTGCTGGCCGCCCAGATGGAAGAGGGCCTCTCGCTCTCGGACGTAGACGGCTTCCTGGTCGACGGCGAGCCGGTGGAGGCCGGCATCTGGGTGGGGCCGCCCGTCGGCGCAGTCCCCTGGGCGGTGTTCAAGCAGCAGATGAGCCAGCTTTTCGAAACGACATCCGGCCCGCCGCCCTCCTCCGAGGCGGTGCGCGCGCTGCCCTTGCTCTCGGAAAGCTGGGAGATCGGCCTCGGCGCGGCGGCCTGGTTCCTCGACGAAGAAGGCCGGGAGACGCCCAGCTACGCCGCCCTCGTGCTCGACCCCGCCACCGGCATCCGCGGCCACGCCCTGCGCGGCGAGACGCCCCACCGGGCCGAGGACCTCGTCCCGCTGATCCTCCAGGCCGCTGCGCAACCGGCTATCGGCGTGCCGGGCCGCCCCCTCGAAGTGCGCATCGCCGACGCCGGCCTGGCCCAGGCCCTCGGCAAAGCCCTCGCCGAGGCCGACATCGCCGTGCGCGCCACCGCCACGCCCATGGCCGACGACGTGCTCGACGACATGGTGCGCTCCCTCCGCCGCGACGACGACCCGCCCTTCTTCACCCCGCACGACGAAAAGGACGTGCGCGCCTTCTTCCGCGCCGCCAAATCCTTCTACGGCGTCCGCCCCTGGGACCGCATCGACGGCGACAAGTACGTCGCCTTCCGCCTCGGCGACGGCCCCTGGGGCTACCTCAGCGTGATGGGCCAGATGGGCGAAGAACTCGGCCTGAGCTACTTCGAAGACTGGCTCCAGCTCTGCCGTTTCATCCACAACCAGCCCTCTCCCTTCGAACTCATCGCGGGGTCCGGCGAGCAGAAGCCGTTCGAGGCCGCCGGCGCGCTCGAAGGGCTGACGCTCGAACCCTTGGAGGCGCTCCGTCCCGAAGACGCCGACTACGTCAAGCGCCTCGGCGTCAAGACGCCGCGCAAGGGACTCTACCCCTTCGTCCGGCGCTTCACGCTCGACGGGCTGGAGGCGCCCCGGCTCTCGCTCTTCGCCTACCAGGCCCTCATGGAGGCGCTGGCCGAGGCCGTCTCGAAGCGCCGCGCCCGGTCTATCACCAGCATCAAGCAGACCTTCACCGTGGGCGAGGTGCCCATCACGCTGCGCTACCCGGCGCGGGGCGACGAGAGCCTGGCGGACGATCCCGGCAGCTTCCGCCTGATCGTCACCGGCGTCCCGGAATCCCCCGTGCTGGAATCCGGAAAGGTCCGCATCGAGGTCGATGCGCCGGGCGCGGCGCGCCTGGACGACGTGGCGCTGGCCGTCCGCCGGGAGGGCGGCGACCGTTTCTGGGTCAACGCCGTCACCGCCAGCGAGTACGCCCTCTGGGATTACGACATGGGGCGCGGCGCGCCCTGCCCTCGCGTGGCGCACCTGGCGAAGCTCTCCGAGCTGGGGATGGCCTTCTACAGCGAGCCCTACCCGCTGCAAGTGCTGCCCCGGATGACGCCCGGCGCCACGGAAATCCAGGTCCGGGTCGTGAGGCGATGACGCGGGCGCTCCGGCAAAGTTCGGGCCTGGCGGCGCGGCGCCCTGCCGCCATAAAACTACTTCGAGGCCGTGCAACAAAAAGGCCGGGGTTGCGTCATTGGCCGAAAAGGGATACCTTGCATCCTATCGATCCACGCCGAATTATTTCGCGGAGGACCCTGATGAAGCGTACGGATAGCATCCTCGTTACGAAGGCGGCGTAGCCGCCCCGATGGCGTCGCGCTTCGGCACGGCGCCCGGAGGCCACGGCTGCGCCCCGACTGCACCTCTCCCCGCAGCCGTCCGTACGTTCAGGTCCTTTTGCCGGCACCCCCGACGGACGCATTCCAGGCCGATTCTCTGGACGCGGTGGAGCCTCTTGCACCCCGCACCGTCGTTCTGTTATGTCTTCTTTACCCTCCTCTTCGACCGATACCGCCGCGCCGATCCGCTTCGGTGAGGCCCTGCGTGCTACGTTCAAAGGGCACCCCCAGGACTACACCGCCATGGGCATAGGCCGCGCCATCACGCTGCTGGCCGTCCCGATGGTCCTGGAGATGCTGATGCAGTCCGTCTTCGGCGTGGTGGACATCTTCTTCGTGGGCAAGCTGGGCGCCGACGCCGTAGCCGCCGTGGGGATGACCGATTCGCTGCTGGTGCTGGTGCTGGCCGTCGGGATGGGCTTGAGCATGGCCGCCACAGCGATGGTCGCCCGTCGCATCGGCGAGAAGGACGCCCACGGAGCCGGCGTGGCGGCCTTCCAGGCGATCCTGGCCGGGGCCGTCATCTCGGTGCCCATCACCCTGGTCGGGATTTTCTTCGCCCCGCACATGCTGGCGCTCATGGGCGCTTCGGCGAGCGTCATCGAGACCGGCTCGATCTACTGCGCCATCATCTTCGGCACCAACGCCGTCGTCGTCTTCCTCTTCCTCATCAACGCCATCTTCCGGGGTGCGGGCGACGCCGTGCTGGCGATGAAGGCGTTGTGGCTGGCGAACCTGCTCAACATCGCGCTCGACCCGCTGCTGATCTTCGGCTGGGGGCCGTTTCCGGAGCTGGGCATCGCCGGGGCCGCCGTGGCGACATCCGTGGGGCGCGGCCTGGGCGTGGTCTACCAGCTCTACGTGCTGGTGCGGGGCAACGGGCGCGTCCGGTTCCTGCGCACGCACCTGCGCCTGCGCCTCGACGTGATGCGGCGCCTGGCGCGCGTGGCGGTGCCCGGCGTGGTGCAATACCTGATCGGGACGGCCTCGTGGCTGGCGCTCTTCCGCATCCTGGCGGCCTTCGGCAGCGACGCGCTGGCGGGCTACACCATCGCCGTGCGCATCCTGATCTTCGCGCTGCTGCCCTCGTGGGGCATGGGCAACGCCGCCGCCACGCTGGTGGGGCAGAACCTGGGCGCGCGGCAGCCCGAACGCGCCGAGCGGAGCGTCTGGATGGCGAGCTTCATCAACATGGTGTTCCTGGGCCTGGTGGCCGTGGCGATGATCGTCTACGCCGGGCCGTTGATCCGGCTCTTCACCGACGAGCCTGGCGTGGTGCGCTTCGGCGTCTCGTGCCTGCGCATCGTCAGCTACACCTACGTGCTCTTCGCCTTCGGGCTGGTGACCATGCAGGCCTTCAACGGCGCCGGCGACACGACCACGCCCACCTGGATCAACCTGGTGAGCCACTGGTTTTTGCAGATCCCGCTGGCCCTCGTGCTGGCGCATCCGGTGGGGATGGGCGCGGCGGGCGTCTTCGCCGCCGTCGCCATCGCGCAGGCCATCCTGGCGCTCATCAGCGTGGCCCTCTTCCGCCTCGGACACTGGAAGCACAAGACCATCTGAGACGGCATCCCGCTGATTCGTTATCCTGAGGAAGGGTTGGGCGTGTGGGGAGATGAACGTATGGACGAAACAACACATCGAGGATAGAGTGCGCTGCCCGGTTCTCACCGCAACCGTCGCGCTTGCGTCCTCCGCCCTCCCCCTTCCGTCCCTCGCCGCGCCCGGCCTGCACCAACCCTCTCCACGCCAAAACCGACCCGCCATGCCACCTCCCGGCTACACCTTCGACACCCTGGACCAGTTCGCCGGACGCGAACTCGGCGTCTCGGGCTGGCTGACCGTCGAGCAGGAACGCATCGATCGGTTCGCCGATTGCACGGGCGACCGCCAGTGGATCCACGTGGACGCCGAGCGCGCCCGCCGCGAAAGCCCCTTCGGCACGACCATCGCCCACGGCTTCCTGACGCTCTCGCTGCTGCCCGGCCTGCGCGCGGACCTCGGCCTGGTGCCCGAAGGCGTGGCGCACGTGCTCAACTACGGCCTCGACCGCGTGCGCTTCCTGGCGCCCGTCCGGGCCGGCGCGCGCCTCCGCGTCCGCGTCCGGCTGCTGGCGGTGCAGGACAAAGGGCCGGGCCGCAAGCTGCTCAAGACCGAAAACACCGTCGAGATCGAGGGCGAGGAGACGCCTGCGATGGTGGCCGAGACGCTGGCGCTGCTGATAGCCGGCTGAATCCGGCGCGGTGATGGTGGGGGCGTGCGGATCTGTGGCCGCGCACCTGCGGGCATGCGCCGCTGCCGCGCCCGCCGTGCGCCCTGCTCCGCCTGGTTCGCGCAAAGGCTGCGCATCGGCGCGCATCCTCTGCGCAGGGCACGGCGCCGTCCCCTGCCCTCGCCTTGCCCAATAGCCGCTTTCCACGCCGAAAACGCCGTTTTTTCGCAGGCGCCGCGCGCCGTGCGGATCTGGCATCGCCTTTGTCATGCCGGTACGGTACCGAGGATTCACCTCCCGCGCAGATGAACCGGACCGTCACCATGAAGTACGCTCGTTTCACCTCGCTCGCGCGATGCCTGCCGCTGCTCGCCGTCGTGCTGGCCGCCGGCGCCGCCCCGCTCCGGGCACAGCCCTTCGTCGTGCTCTCCCGGCACGCCGACTTCTCCACCGACGACCGCACCTTCGACCGCTCCGACGTGCTCCACATGAAGGTCGTCGCCCCCCGGATCGACTTCACCGATCTCGATAAGAACGAATTCAGGCTCAAGCCGGACGAAGGCGGAGGCGACCTCCGGGGCGCCTTCACCAACCATTTCGACGGCAGCTACACCGCCTCGCTGAACCTGGACCTCACCGATCCCGGTGTCTCCGCCTGGCAATGGCGCGCCCGCATCGAGGATGATCGCGGCCAGGAATTCGAGGCGCGGATCAACCTCCGGATCGGCGCCGCCGCCGGCGACGACGACGAGGACGACGATGAAGATGACGACGAGGACGACGAGGACGAGGTAGAGATCACGGGGCGCATCGACGCCATTGCCGACGGCGGCCTGACGGTCGCGGGTACCTTCTTCCTCGTCACCGCCGAAACCGTGGTGCTCGACGACGACGAAAACCCGATCGCCTTCGAGGCCCTGCAGGTGGGCATGACCGTCGAAGTCGAAGGCCGCGTCCGGGCCGACGGAACGCTCGTCGCCGAGAAAATCAAGATCGAAGACCGCGACGAGGACGAAGTCGAGTTGACGGGCGCCCTCGAAGAAGTCGGCGGCGACTTCCTCGTCGTCGCGGGCATCACGTTCTTCGTGGACGGCAACACGTCCATCGTGGACGACGACGACCGCCCCGTGGCGCTGGCCGACCTGATCGTCGGCACGCTCGTCGAGGTACGGGCCGAGCGGCAGCCCGACGGCAGCCTGCTCGCCACCCACATCGAAGTGGAGGACCGCATCGAGGACGAGGTGGACGTGAAGGGCGCCATCGAGGCCCTGCCCGAAGCGCAGGTGGTGATCCTGGGACGGACCTTCCGGATGACGGCGGGCACCGTGGTGCTGGACCGCGACGGACGCCGCTCGACGCCGTCGGCCCTGCGCGTGGGCGAGACGGTAGCGCTACGCGCCGACCTGCTGCCCGGCGGTGACCTCGTGGCGCTGCACCTCGCACGTCAGGCCGCCGCCACCGACGTCCGCGTCTCCGGCCCGATCGACACCATCGACGCGGGCACGCTCAGGGTGCTCGGCGTTTCCTTCCTCCTGGACGCCGGCACCAGCTTTCTCGACGACGACGGCAACCCGGTGGCGCCGGGCCTTTTCGCCCCCGGCAAGACGGTGACGGTCACGGCCATCGACCAGCCGGAGGGCACGCTGCTGGCCGTCCGCGTGCAGGTTGCCGACGTGGCCCTGCTGACCGGCGCCCTCAGCGAGGTAGGCCGCGAGACGATCACGCTGCTGGGCACCCCGGTTTCGGTGACCGCGCAGACGCTCTTCCTGGACGAACACAACGCACCCCTCGACCGCGCTGCGCTCGCGGCGGGGCAGCTTGCCAGGGTGCGCAGCCTCGCCGACGGCGCGGGCCTGGTCGCCACCAAGATCAAGCTGCTGGCGAAGACGGACGGCACTTCGACTGCCGCCGAGACCGCCGACCCCGGCGTGCCGCGCGTCGTCGCGCTTTATCAGAATTATCCTAACCCCTTCAATCCCACCACGACGATCACGTTCGAGCTGTCGGGTACGCCGGCGCCGGTCTCGCTGGTCATCTACAACGTGCTCGGGCAGGAGGTGGCCACGCTGGTGCGCGCGGTGCTTCCGGCAGGCGCTTATCGCTACGTGTGGCACGCCCGCGACGACCGGGGCGCCCCCGTCGCGAGCGGCCTGTACCTGTACCGCCTCCGGACCGGCGACCGGGTACAGACCCGGCGGATGGTCTTCGCCAAGTAGCGGTCGCAATGGATGCTGCTCCGCCCGACGGCGCTGCCGGCGGGCAACCTTGACGGTCTGGCAAAATCGGCGGGTGCGCCGCCCTTTTTGCCTTGACCCCCTCGCGGCGGCACCGTATGAATGGCTATGAAGCACGTCTCCCTGAATCAAATGCCGGTGACCGTTATGAGCCCTCGATATCAACTGACACTGGCGGTCGCCCTGCTGCTGGCCTGCTGCGGCTTCGGTACGGCCTACGGCCAGCAGGAAATAACCCTCGCGCCGGTCAAGGACAACACGCTCTACGAGAACAACGACGGCAACACCAGCAACGGCCAGGGCGTGCACCTCATCGCAGGGCGGACGAACGTCGGCACGTTGCACCGCGCCCTGATCGCCTTCGACGTGGCGGGCACCGTCCCAGCCGGGGCCACCATCGACGAGGTCGAACTCACCCTGAACGTGAACCGAACCCAGACCGGAGACCGAAGCGTTACGCTGCACCGCGTGGAGGCCGACTGGGGCGAAGGCGCCTCGAACGCCAGCAGCAACCCGGGCCAGGGCGCCCCCGCCGCCACCAACGACGCTACCTGGCTCTTTACCTTCTTCAACACCACCCGCTGGCTGACGGCGGGCGGCGACTTCGCCTCCGGCCCCAGCGCCAGCCAGGAGGTGGGCGGACCCGGCAGCTACACCTGGGGTTCGAGCGCCGGGATGGTGGCCGACGTGCAGGCATGGCTGACCACGCCGGAGACCAACTTCGGCTGGATCCTCATCGGCGACGAAAGCGCCAACCAGACGAGCAAGCGCTTCGACAGCCGAGAAGCCTCCACGGTGTCCGACCGTCCCACGCTTCGCATCCGCTTCTCGGTGCCCACCGCCGTCGAGGACGGCGAGGTGCCCGGAGCCGTCTTGCTGGCGCAGAACTATCCCAACCCGTTCGAGCGCGCCACGCGCATCACCTACGACCTGGCCGCGCCGCAGCAGGTGTCGCTGGAGGTCTTCGACGCGCTGGGCCGCCGCGTCGCCACGCTGGTCGACGGCTGGCAGGGCGCGGGCCGCCACCAGGCCGCCTTCGACGCCGGCGAACTGCCCCCCGGCCTCTACCTCTACCGCCTCTCGACGGACCACGCCCGCCTCTACAAAACGATGACGCTGCTGCGCTGACGCACGCTGAGGATCCACGTCGGCGACCGGCGGCAGCATGGCACGAGACCCGGAGGGCTACCCCTTCGGGTCTGCTTTTTTACGGCGCGTTTTGGTATACTCCCCTCCAGCGTAACGAACCCATCGCAAGGAGGCCGACCATGTTCGAGAACCAGGTCGTCGTCATCACCGGAGCGGGGCGCGGGATCGGGGCCGCCGCCGCGAAGCTCTTCGCCCGGCACGGCGCCCGCGTGGTCGTCAACGACCTTGACGCCGGGCCGTCTGAAGCCGTCGCCGCCGAGATCGAAGCGGCGGGCGGCACGGCCCTGGCCGTCGCCGGCGACGTGACGGACCCCGCCTTCCCCGACCGCCTGCTGCGCGCCGCCGTGGACGCCTTCGGCAAGATCAACGTGCTGGTCAACAACGCCGGCTACACGTGGGACGGCATGCTGCACAAGATGAGCGACGCGCAGTGGCAGGCCATCCTGGAGGTGCACGCCACGGCGCCCTTCCGCCTGGTGCGCGCTGCGGCGGCCTACCTGCGCGAGCCGGCCAAGGCCGAGCTGGAGGCGGGCCTGCCCTTCCAGGAGCCGCGCTGCATCGTCAACGTCTCGTCTACGTCGGGGCTTCACGGCAAGACGGGGCAGATCAACTACGCCACGGCCAAGATGGGCATCGTCGGCCTGACGAAGACGGTGGCGAAGGAGTGGGGACGCTTCGGCATTCGCTGCAACGCCGTCGCCTTCGGCTTCATCGACACGCGCCTGACGCAGTCGAAGGAACGAGGCGAGACCGTGACCCTGGGCGAGCGAGAGGTAGCCCTGGGCATCCCGGAGGCGATGCGGCAGGCGGCGTTCGAGTTGATCCCGCTGGGCCGCCCGGCCACGCCCGAAGAGGCCGCCGGCGGCATCCTGCTGATGGCCTCGCCGCTGGCCGCCTACGTCACCGGCCACACGCTCGAAGTCACCGGCGGCGCAGGGATTTGAGGCAACGGGAAAGCGGGTACGGGGGGATGGGGGTGTGGACGGATCAAGGATGGGGGATCGATACCGTTGAGCCTGCCTGGCGATCCTCCATTCTCCCTCTTCGACCCTCGACACGCCCGCTCACTGCACGTCCTGCTTGGCCTGGCTGATCAATGCTTCGAAGGTCTCCAGGGGTTGCGCACCGCTGACGAAGCGGCCGTTGACGAAGAAGCCGGGCGTGCCCGAGACGCCGAACTTATTGCCCATCTGCAGGGCGCCTTCCACCGCTGCCTCCGCGCCCTGGTAGGCCTCCGACCCGGCATCCCCGGCGCAGGCGGCCCACGCCTCCAGGTCGATGTCGGCGCCGTCGAGGAACGCCTTGCTCTTTTCGATGACGTTGCCCGGATTGATCGACCCCTGGTTCTCGAAGTAGCCGTCGTGCAGCGTCCAGAAGGCGCCGTCGTTCTGCTGCGCGGCGCAGACGGCGGCGATGGCGGCGGGCTTGGCCCACGGATGGTTGGGCAGCGGGAAGTGCACGTAGACCAGCTTCACGTCGTCCGGATATTTCGCCAGAACCTCTTCGACGGTGTTGTAGGCGCGGGCGCAGTAGGGGCACTGGAAGTCGGAGAACTCGACGATGGTCACCGGCGCGTCCGGGTTGCCGCGCACGGGCAGGCCCGCCACGGCCTGCGCCAGTTCGGCGCCGCGTTCCTGCGCCTCGCGAGCGGCGGCGGCCTCCTGCTCGGTCTGCAACGCGGCCAGTTCCTCGCTCGTGCGGCTGACGTCGAGGGGGTCGGCGGCCAGCAGGAAAAGTTGCTTGTCGTCGGCGGTGACGAGGAATTTCTGGGTCTGCCGGCCGTTGATGACGAAGCTGCCCTGTTCGAGGCCGTCGATGCCGCTGGCTTCCAGTTCGCCCATGACGACGTCGTGCTCTTGAAGCTGCGGGAAGAGGAACTTGAGGTTGGTGAGGATGCGCTCCTTGCGCTGCTCGGCCGTTTCGTCGGTGGCCTGGCCGTTGGCCTGCGGGCTGCTGCAGCCCAGGACGAGGAAGGCCAGCATGGCCGAAATGAGTAGCTTTTTCATGTGCTCCTGCGTGCTCATGGTACCGTGCCGCCTGCCGGGCGCGTCCCGCCGCGCGGCGCGAAGAGGGTGGTCAGCCTTTATCAACACCGGAAGCACCGTCGAAGTTGCGCCAGCGTGCTTTTCTCACCCGGAAGCGTGCCGGCGCAGCTTGAAGCGCTGGAGCTTGCCGGTCTGCGTGCGGGGCAGTTCGTCGAGGAATTCGATGGCGCGCGGGTACTTGTACGGGGCGATCTGCGCCTTCACGAAGTCCTGCAGCGCCTTGACCGTGGCCTCGGAGGCGTCGCCGGGATCGCGCAGGACGACGTACGCCTTGACGATGTGCCCCCGCGCCGGGTCGGGCGCGCCGACGACGCCGCACTCCTTGACGTTGGGATGCTTCAGCAGGGCGCTCTCGACCTCAATGCCGGAGATGTTGTAGCCCGATGAGATGATCATGTCGTCGGCGCGGGCCTGGAAGTGGAAGTAGCCCTCGTCGTCGACCAGGTAGGCGTCGCCGGTGTAGTTCCAACCGTCGCGGACGTAGTCCTGCTGGCGTTCGAGGTCGTCGAGGTAGCGGCAGCCGGTGGGGCCGCGCACGGCCAGCAGGCCCACCGTGCCGGGCGGCGCGTCGCTGCCATCGCGGTCGACGACTTTGGCCTGGTAGCCGGGGATGGGCTTGCCGGTGGCGCCGGGGCGCATCTCGTCCTCGGTGGCCGAGATGAAGATGTGGAGCATCTCGGTGGCGCCGATGCCGTCGATGATGCGGATGCCGGTGGCCTCGTGCCAGGCGTGGAAGGTGGGCGCCGGCAGCGGCTCGCCGGCAGAGACGCACTTGCGCAGGCTGCCGACGTCGTAGCGGTCCAGGTGGTCGAGCATGGCGCGGTAGGCCGTCGGCGAGGTGAAGCAGACGGTAGCCTGGTGCTTCTGGATGACGGCGAGCAGCCCTTCCGCCGAGGGTTTTTCGAGAAAGACGGTGGCGGCGCCGAAGCGCATCGGGAAGAGCAGCAGCCCGCCCAGGCCGAAGGTGAAGGCCAGCGGCGGCGAGCCGCAGAAGACGTCCGTCGCGGCGGGTTGGAGGATCGAGCGCGGGAAGGCGTCGCAGATGGCCAGCACGTCACGGTGGAAGTGCACGGTGGCCTTGGCGTTGCCGGTGGTGCCGGAGGTGAAGCCGATGAGCACCACGTCGGCGGCGGCGGTATCGACGGCGTCGAAGGCGGCGGGGTGGGCGGCCATGCGCTGCTCCAGCGTGTCGGCGCCGTCGCCGTGGAAGTAGACGACGTCGGAGAGCAGCGGCGTGGCCCGTTGCGTCTTGACGAGTTCGTCGCTCCAGCGCGCGTCGCAGAGGGCCAGGCGGACCTGCGCTTTTTCGACGGTGTAGCCGAGTTCGTAGGCGCGCAGCAGCGGCATCGTCGTCACGCAGATGCCGCCGGCCTTGACGACGGCGAACCAGCAGGCGGCCAGCATCGGCGTGTTAGGCCCGCGCAAGAGCACGCGTCCTCCCGGCACCAGCGCGCACTCCTCGACGAGCACGTGGGCGATCCGGTTGACGTCGCGCAGGAAAGCGGCGTAGGTGACGACGCCTTCGTCGGTGTGGAAGAGCGCGCGTTCGGCGTGGCCGGCTGCAACCATCTCGTCGAGCAGTTCGACGGCGCAGTTGAGGCGCGCCGGGTAGTCGAAGACCGAGCCTTTCGGGTAGTCCATCTGCGGCCAGAGGGTGCGAGGCGGCAGGTGGTCGCGCGCGAAGGTGTCGAGGTGAGCGGTCGGTTCGGCCATGGCATCCGCTAAACGTTTTGAGCAGTCTGTCAGGTTGGTACACTGGGCGAAAAACGTGAGGGGGCCTCGCCGAAGCCGGCGTCCTCGCGCTTTTTCTTTCACGTGTTTGCCGGGATCACCGCCGTCGCCTCGATTTCCACTTTGGCGCCGTCTTCGAGCAAGCCGGCCACCTCCACGAGCGTC
>JBFGTT010000025.1:0-14251 GCA_041565995.1 Rhodothermales bacterium | reverse complement strand
GGTTAAGCTCAACCCCCTGGCGCGGTGGACCGACGCCGAGGTGTGGGGCTACCTGCACCGGCACGACCTGCCCTACAACCCGCTGCACGACGAGGGCTACCCCAGCCTCGGCTGCGTGCCCTGCACCCGGCCCGTAGCCCCCGGCGAAGACGCCCGCGCCGGCCGCTGGTCCGGCTTTGCCAAGACCGAGTGCGGCATCCACGTCCAACCGAAAGCCGCCTGACGATGCACGTCTATCCGATCTTCCTGAACGACCTGGCCGGCCGGCGTTGCGTGGTCGTCGGCGGCGGGCACGAGGCCGAACGCAAGGCGCAGGGCCTGCTCGACGCCGGCGCGGCGGTGACGCTCATCGGCCCGGAGGGGACGCCTACCCTGCGCCGGTGGGCCGCTTCGGGCCGGATCACCTGGATCGCGCGCCGCTACCGGCCCGGCGACCTGCGCGACGCCTTCCTGGTGATCGTCAGCGAGGCCGATCCCGACGCCGCCGAGGCCCTCTGGCAGGAGGCGCAGGCCGAAAAAGCGCTCATCAACACGATGGACGACGTGCCGCGCTGCACCTTCGTGGCCGGCTCGGTGGTGCGGCGCGGTCCGCTGGTCGTCTCGATCTCGACGAGCGGCTGCGCCCCGGCGCTCGCGGTCCGCCTGCGCCAGCGCCTGGAACAAATTTTCGATCCCGACTATGCCTCTCTTCTGGAGATGCTCGGCAGCCTGCGCCCGGCGATGGCCGCCCGCTTCCCCGACTTCGAAGAACGCCGCCGCCGCTGGTACGCCCTGGTCGATGCCGTCCTGCCGGACGTGCTCCGCGCAGGCGACCTCGCCGCCGCCCGGCGCCGCGTCGAAGACATCATCGGCGCGACCGTGCCGGCGGCCGCCGGCACGTAATCGCCGCAACCCGCGAACACGCCAACCCCTGAACCCCCAACCCACGAGGAGGAAACCTATGACCACGCTCACCTCAACCGTGCTCGTCTCGACCCAGTGGGCCGAAGATCATCTCGACGACGCCGGCCTGCGCTTCGTCGAAGTCGACGTCGATACGAAGGCGTACGACGGCGGCCACCTGCCCGGCGCCGTCGGTTGGAACTGGCAGACGCAGCTTCAGGACGCCCTCCAACGCGACATCGTGCAGCAGGAGGATTTCGAACGCCTGCTCCGCCACTCCGGTGTCGGGCCGGACACCACCATCGTCCTCTACGGCGACAACAACAACTGGTTTGCCGCCTACGCGTACTGGCTGTTGAAATACTACGGCCACGACGCCGTGCAACTCGTCGACGGGGGGCGCAAAAAGTGGGAGGCCGAAGGACGCCCGCTGACCACCGAGGCGCCCGCGCACGCCCCCACTGCCTATCGCATCACCCAGACCCAGAAGTGGCTGCGTGCCCTCCGCCGCGACGTCGAAAGCCACCTCGAGCATCCCGACGCGGCCCTGGTCGACGTGCGCTCGCCCGACGAGTTTACGGGCAAGATCCTGGCGCCGCCGGGGCTGAACGAGACGTGCCAGCGCGGCGGCCACATTCCGGGCGCGGCCAACATCCCGTGGTCGAAGGCGGTGCAGGAAGACGGCACGTTCAGGCCGGAGGCGGAACTGCGCGCGCTCTACGAAGGCGCCGGCGTCCGCCCCGAGAACGACGTGGTCACCTACTGCCGCATCGGCGAGCGGTCGTCGCACTCCTGGTTCGTCCTGCGCGAGCTGCTCGGCTACGAGCGCGTGCGCAACTACGACGGCTCGTGGACGGAGTGGGGCAACCTCATCGGCGCCCCCATCGAAAAATAACGCGCTTGAGTGTTTGGGTGTTTGGGTGTTATCGTGTTACGGGGTTTGGGAGGTGGCGGTACTCCGGCACTCGAACACTCCGGCACTCGGACACTCGAACACGCGATGAAGATAGCGCTGGTGGGGATGGGCAGGATGGGGCAGGCCGTGGCGGGCCTGGCCGCCGAGCGCGGGCACGAGAACACGGCGCGGTTCAACGCGCAGCGGCCGCTGCTCGACGCCGCCGACGCCTCGGCGCTCGGCGGGGCCGACGTGGTGATCGACTTCTCGCTGCCGGGCCTGGCGCCGGCCCACCTCGAACGCTACTGCCGGTGGGACCAGGCCGCCGTCGTCGGCACGACGGGCTGGTACGACGCGCTCGACCGGGTGCGCGCGTGGGTGGCCGCCAGCCGCGCGGCGGTGCTCTACGCGCCCAACTTCTCGCTGGGCGTGGCGCTGCTGGTGCGCGCCCTGCGCGGCCTGGCGCCGCTGCTGGAGCGCCTGCCCGAATACGACGCCGCCGTCCACGAGACGCACCACACGGGCAAGCTCGACAGCCCCAGCGGCACCGCGCTGCTGCTGGCCCGCGTGCTCCTCGACGGCCTCTCGCGCAAGACGCGCCTGGAGACCGAGACGCAGCACGGACGCCTCGACGCCGACGCCCTGCACGTAACGTCGGCTCGCCTTGGCAGCGTTTTCGGGACGCACACCGTTTCCCTCGACAGCCCCTTCGACGCCCTCACGCTGACGCACCAGGCCAAGAACCGGCAGGGCTTTGCCTTCGGCGCCGTCAAGGCCGCCGAGTGGCTGCCGGGCCGCCGCGGCCTCTTCACCCTCGACGACCTGCTGGCCGACGCGCTGACGGGGTAGGGTGATGAGGCTATTTCGGAGAAATGATTGTCCGGAAACGATGGGGCAAGCAAAGCGGCGGATGCTGGTACGTAAAACGTAAAGGCGTAAAACGTAAGGGTGCCTGCTGCGACGGCGGTGCGGGCACCCTTACGTTTTACTTTTTGCGTGGCAGTTTATTGCCTGGCATAGCCTGAGGTGTCAAGGGGCGGGCGCGTTGAAGTGTAAAGAACTTCTCCCAGGCAGAACACTTGAACACGCGAACGCTTGAACACTCGAACAATCCCCAACCTTTCATCCGGCCTACGAGCATGGCTACCCCGAGACTCTTCCGAGGAACCGCCCCCGCGCTGGTGACGCCCTTCACCGCCGACAACGACATCGACGAAGACGCCATGCGCCGCCTGCTGGACCGGCAGATCGAGGGGGGCGTCGAGGCGCTGGTGGCGTTGGGCACCACCGGCGAGAACGCGACCGTATGGCCCCGCGAACGCCGCCGCCTCGTCGACCTCGTCCTCGAACACGTCGGCGGGCGCGTGCCGGTGATCGTGGGCACGGGCAACAACTCGACCGCCGAGAGCGTCGTCTTCTCGAAGGAAGCCGCCGCCGCCGGCGCCGACGGGCTGCTGGTCGTCGGGCCGTACTACAACAAGCCGCCGCAGGCCGGCTTCGTGGCCCACGTGGCCGCCATCGCCGAGGCCACCGACTGTCCCATCCTCCTCTACAACGTGCCGGGCCGCACCAGCTTCAACGCGCGGGCCGAGACCACGCTGCGCATCGCCGAGGAGATCCCCACGGTCGTCGGCGTCAAGGAGGCCTCGGGCGACCTGGCGCAGATCTCCGACATCCTGGCCCACCGCCCCGCGCACCTGGCCGTCTACGCCGGCGACGACGAGTTCACGCTGCCGCTGCTCACCCTCGGTGCCGACGGCGTCGTCTCGGTCGTCAGCAACGTCGTGCCCGACCTCTTCAGCGACCTGGTGCGCGCCGGGCTGGCCGGCGACTTCGAGGGCGCCCGGCGCCTGCACTTCCGGCTGCTGCCGGCCATGCGCGCCTGCTTCTTCGAGACCAACCCGATCCCCGTCAAGACGATGCTCGGCGCGATGGGCCTGATCGACCCGGCCCTGCGCCTGCCGCTGGTCCCGATGGAAGCCGCCAACCGCCGCCGCCTGCTCGAAGCCTTCGCCGGACTCGTGGAGGTGGCGGCCTAGCGCCCGGCGCGGCGATGCTCAGAGCTTGTTCAACCCGTCGAAGGCGGCCACTTTGTAGGCTTCGGCGAGCGTCGGGTAGTTGAAGACCGTGTTGACGAAGTAGTCCACCTTGCCGCCGAAGGCCATCACCGCCTGCCCGATGTGGATCAGCTCCGTGGCCCGCTCGCCGATGGCGTGCACGCCCAGCAGGCGCAGCGTCTTGCGGTCGAAGAGCAGTTTCAGCATGCCGTGGCGGTCGCCGATGAGTTGGCCTTTGGCCAGTTCGTCGTAGCGGGCCAGGCCGAACTCGTAGGGCACCTTGCGCTGCGTCAGCGTCTCTTCCGATTCGCCCACCATCGAGATTTCGGGGATGGTGTAGATGCCGTAGGGGTAGAGTTGCGAGTAGGTCTCGCAGGCGACGCCGAGGGCGTGGCAGGCGGCCAGGCGGCCCTGCTCCATCGACGTGGAGGCCAGGCTCGGAAAGCCGATCACGTCGCCGGTGGCGTAGATGTGGCGGGCGGACGTCTGGTAGTTCTTGTTGACCTTGAGGCGGCCCCGTTCGTCGGCTTCCAGGCCGGCGGCTTCAAGGTTTAGCTCGGCGGTGGCGCCCTGGCGGCCTATCGAGAAGAGCAGCGTCTCGGAGATGATGCGCTTGCCGCTTTCGAGTTCGGTGACGACGCGGCCCTGCTTGTCGAGCGAGACCTTGCTGACGACCTCGCCCAGGCGCAGCGTCAGGTTCTGATCGCGCAGGTGGTAGACGAGCGCGTCGACGATTTCGCGGTCGGCGAAGTCGAGGATGCGCTCGCGGCGTTCGACCAGCGTGACTTCGGTGCCCAGCGTGGCGAAGATGGCGGCGTATTCGCAGCCGATGACGCCGCCGCCCACCACCACCATCGTGCGCGGGATCTGTTCGAGGAGGATCACCTCGTCGCTGTCGATGATGCGGCCCGGCGTAAAGGGCACGTGGTCGGGCCGCGAGGGCGCGGTGCCCACGGCGATGATGCACTTGGCCGCCTGGAGCCGCACCAGGTTGTTGGGTGCCGTCTCCACTTCGAGCGTGCGCGGCCCGGTGAAGTGCGCCAGGCCGTAGAACATATCGACGCCGTTGCGCGCCATCTGGCTCGAAATCACGTCGATCTCGTTGCCGATGACGTACTGCACCCGGTAGGTGAGGTCTTTGGCGGTGATGTGATCCTTGGGCCGGTAGGCCTCGCCGTAGATGCTGTGGAGGCGGTGCCCGGTGAAGTAGAGCACCGCCTCGCGCAGCGTCTTGCTGGGGATGGTGCCCGTGTGCACGCACACCCCGCCGACCATCTGCCGCCGCTCGATGATCGCCACGCGGGCGCCGTGCTTGGCGGCGGCCAGCGCCGCCTTCTGCCCTGCCGGGCCGCTGCCGATGACGACCAGGTCGTAGGCGTCGTTGGAGGGAGTTGCCATAGCGTTAGCGCGTGTTGAAGAGCGAGGCGACGGTGCCGAGCAGGCTGGTGTAGAGCGACGAGCCGAGCCACAGCGACGTGATCAGAAACGTGGTGCGCGTGCCCGATTGCAGCGCCATCAGCGTCACCAGCACGCCGTTGTGCACCAGCGCGATGACCAGCGCGCCGGCGAAAGCCTGCTGCGGCAGGATCAGCAGCGTCTCGCGCTCGTTGGCCGGGAAGAGGCCCACCAGGAAGCCCGTGAGCGTCTTGGCAAACATATGGATGCCCCAGGTGTCGTAGATGGCGTCCATCAAAAGGCCCAGCCCGAAGCCCGCCGCCGACCCGGCCAGCCGCCCGTGGCGCAGGCCCATCCACGCCACGAAGAGCAGCACCACGTCCGGGTAGGCCCCCCAGAGCCGCAGGCGCCCCACGATCAACCACTGGAGCGCGACGATGACAAGCCCGGCGAGGGCGCGGCGAACGACGAGGGGCATGGACCGGTGCGAATGCCTGGGAGGAGGGTTATTGGGGAATGGTTATTGGGAAATGGTCGGGCGAAGCGCCATTCCCCACCATTTTCGATTTCCCATTTTCGATTTCCCGTTTCCCCGGTGTGGGGCGAAAATAGGTGATACGGTGAAAAGGAGCAGGCGGCGAGGCGGCGGCGCGTGCACAAAATCGGTGAATCCTCACCCGGTCTGCGTCGTCGACAGCGTCAGCACGATGCTGTCGATGGCCTGGTTGATGCGGTAGGCCGAGGCGGTGTAGTTGTTGGTCAGGATGACGAAGACGAGCGTGCGCCCGTCGGCGCTCTCGACGTAGCCGCTGAGGCTGCGGGCGTATTCGAGCGAGCCGGTCTTGGCGCGCACGGGGACCCCCCGCAGGCGGTACTGCAACGTCGTCTTGCGCTCGCCTCCTTCGGGCAACGAGGCCAGGAACGCCGCGCGTTCGGGGTGCGCGTCCATCCGCACGAGCAACCGCGCCAGCGCCTCCGGCGTGACCAGGTCCTTGCGCGAGAGGCCGGAGCCGTCGCGCACCGAGAGGTCCTCGGAGGGGATGCCCAGGCGCGCCAGCACCTCGCGCACGCGCCGTGCCCCGCCCTCGGCGGTGCCGCCCCAGCCGAACGTGTGAAAGACCTGCTCGGCGTAGAGGTTGTTGCTGTCTTTGTTGATGACCCGGACGATCTCGGCCAGGGGCGGCGAGGCGTAGACGAATAGCGGCCTGGCTCGGTCGTAGGACGGCTTTTCGGGCAAGGCGTCTACGTCGAGCAGGGCGGCGGCCACGTCGATGCCGGCCTGGCGCAGGTGGCGCGCGAAGGAGAAGAGGGCGAAGGCCGTCGGGTCGCTCACGGGCAGGTCGAGCGTGCCGCTGTAGGCGCGCGGCGCCGTGCCGTGCAGGCGCACCGTCTCGGTGCCCACGCGGCGGTCTACGCGGGGCGTGGGGCCGCGCTTGCGGGCGCTCGTGGTGGCCTGGTTGTGGAGGGTAAAGTAGCCGGGCGGCTCGGCTTCGACGGCCACGGGCCGGCCCTTCGCCGTGGCCTCGATCTTGAAGGCGACGAGGTTGTCGCGGTAGGTCAGGCCGCTGCGGGCCGGGGCGAAGCCCTCCGTGGCGACGTACGAGACGTCCCAGCCGTCGGGGTACGCATCGTCGTCGAAGGCGTCGTCGTCGCCGATGATGCGGCCTTCGATGCGCGTGACGCCCAGCTGAGCGAGTTGCTGCGCCCACTGCCGGAGGGGATCCTCCTGCTCGAAGCGACGGCTGCCGAAGGTGGGATCGCCGGAGCCTTCGAGGATCAGGTCGCCGCGCAGGACGGCGCCGTCGGCCCGCCCGTCGAAGTAGAGCGTCGTCTGGTAGCGGTAGGCGCTGCCGAGCACGTCGAGGGCGGTGGCGGTGGTCAGGAGCTTCTGGTTGGAGGCCGGCAGGAGCGCCCGGTCTGGGTTGCGGCGGTAGAGCACGCGCCCGGAGTGCAGGTCCTGGACGTAGATCCCCCAGAGCGCCGAGCGGACCTGCTCGCCCTCGACGATGGCGTCGATGCGTTCGCCGAGCGGGGCCGGGGCGTGGGGGCCGCCGGTCAGGCCGGACGTGAGGAGCAGGAGCGTGACGAGGGCGAGGCGCCGGAGCATGGAGGCGTTCGGTGAGGGGAAAAGGCGCAGTCAGGGAAGCTTCGCGCCGGGTGCAACGGCAGGAACCTTGATGGCGATCCTCCGTTTCGCAGGATCGTTGCAAGACGCACGAATTATTGTCCACCAGGCGCCACCGGGTTCCTGATCGTCATGGCAAAAAAGGCTGCGAAGCGATCTTCGAAAGGCCGCGCCCGCCAGCGCAAGGCGGCCCGTCCGGCGATGCTTTTCGACCGGCAGAACTACGTGCTGCTGCTGCTGGGCGTGCTGGCCGTCGTCATCGGGTATGCGGCCATGCGCATCGAGAACGAGGTGGACGGTTTCATTTCGCTCTACGTGGCGCCGTTGCTCATCCTCGGCGGCTACCTGGAGATCGTCTACGCCATCCTCCGGCGCCCGAAGCAGGCGGCGGCTCAGTAGAGCAGGTACGGCGCGCGCCGCCGCTCGAACGCCTGCACCTCTTCCTGCCACGCCGCGATGACGGCCTCCGGTCGGGCGCCGGCCTGGAGCATCTGGCCGAGGCGCCGCGTGCCGGCCAGCCGGGCCAGGGCGTCCTCCCGCGCAAAGAAATCCTTGCGCCCGGCCCCGAGCGCCTGCCGGTAGAAGGCGTGCAGCACGTGGATGCCCGTCTCGACGGGCCGGAACGCGTGGGCGTCGGTGACGACGTAGCGGACGCCCCGGAGTGCCTCGCCTTCGAGCTTCGGCTGGGCGGCCATGCCCTCGATGGAACGCGGCGTGAAGCGCGTCGCCTCGAAGCGCACCCCCGGCAGGCGGCGGGCGTTGAGCGTGTCGGCCAGTGTCGGCCCGTCGGCCCAGGGCGCGCCGAGCAGCTTGAAAGGCTCCAGGGTGCCGCGTCCCTCGCTGGCCGCCGTGGCCTCGAAGAAGCAGGCCCCCGGATAGACCAGCGCCGTCTCGAAGTCGGGGATGTTGGGGCTGGTGTAGATCCAGGGCAGGCCGGTGTCGGGCCACCGCATGGCGCGCTGCCAGTTTTGCATCGGCACCACGTCGAGGCGCAGGGTTTCGAGGCCGGGCAAGAGGCGCTCGCCCTGGATCATCCGGGCCAGCTCGCCGACGGTCAGCCCGTGTGCGACGGGGATCGGGTACTGCCCCACGAACGACGTGAAAGCCGGTTCGAGGACGAAGCCGGAGACGTAGGCGCCGCCGAGCGGGTTGGGCCGGTCGAGCACGACGAAGGGGAGGCCGGCCTCCGCCGCCGCCTGCATCGCCAGGCCCATCGTCGAGATGAACGTGTAGAAGCGCGCCCCGACGTCCTGAATGTCGAAGACCAGCACGTCGAGGCCGCGCAGCATCGCGGGCGTGGGTTTGCGCGTGGCGCCGTAGAGGCTGTAGACCGGCACGCCGGTGCGGTCGTCGCGTCCGTCGGCTACCTTTTCGCCGGCGTCGGCGGTGCCGCGCAGGCCGTGTTCGGGGCCGAAGAGGGCCGCCAGCGTCACGTCCGGCGCCGCGTGCAGCACGTCGACCAGGTGCGCGCCGCCGACGCGGGCGGTGTGGTTGACCAGGAGGCCGACGCGCCGGCCCGCCAGCAGGCGGAAACCGTCGTCGGCCAGCACCTGCGCGCCCGTTTTGACCGGCCCCGCCTCGCGCGGCGGCGCGTTGTTTGCCGGGCGATCCGACGCCGCCGGGCCGCACCGCAGCATCAGGACGATCAGGAGCGAGAAGAGCAGGCGCATGGGCGAGGGGGTGTGGGGAGTATGGGAGTATGGGGGTGTGGGAGGGTGTTTCGAGGATCGAGAATGGAGGATAGCAGATCGCGAGGCAGGCCGGCAGCGCGATCTATCCTCGATCTTCTATCCTCCCATCCCCCCAAACCTTTCAAAAGGCTCCTTGTGAAAAAGGTCGTGTAATGCACGCCAACACCCGAACATGGAGACAAGTTTTGACTTTGCCCTCGGCGTCGGGTAGCTTTTTCTCCGGATGCTCATTTTTCAACCGCCTGGAGGCTTGTTTCCTGCGGGAGCAGGTACGCCGTCGTGATGCGCCCCACCGCTGTGCCCGCTTTGCTGGTTTTCGCGCTGATCTTCTCGTCCGCCTGTGCGGATGCGGGGTCGGATCGCGTCCCGGTGCCGCCTGCCGCCCCGGCGGTCGAGGCGCCGCGCACCGCCGTGGCGCTCGATGAGATGCAGGCGTGCGCCGAGTGCCACCCCTCGGTGGTGGCGGCCTTCGGCGAGCACGGCATGGCGCGCAGCATCGGCCCGGTGGGCACGCCGGAGCCCGGCGTCGGCGTCAACCCACGCAGCGGCAACCGCTACGAGATCGTGGTGGACGCGCAGGGGGCCTGGCTCAAGGGCACCACGCCCGGCGGCGGCACGCGCTACCAGCGTCTCGTCGGGCGCGTGGGCGCCGGCCTCTTCGACACCTCGTGGATCGGCGAGGAGATCGATCCGTTCACTTCCGAAGCCACCGGGCGGCTGTTCTTTACGCCCGTGGAGACCATTGCGGGCCACGGCCTCGAACTCTCGCCCTTCGAGCTGCACCCAAACTCGGCGGGCCTCGACCTGGGTTTCAACGAAGGCTGCATGACCTGCCACACCGAGGCCGACCCGGCCCGCCTGCCCCGTGCCGCCACCGCGCCCGACGGGCGGACGGTCTATCCCTCCAACCTCCTCGGCGCCGACGCCTTCGACCACCTCGCCCCGCTCTCGTGCCGGACCTGCCACGGCGACGCCCGCGCCCACGTGGACATGATGACGGGCCTGCCCGACGCGCGCGACGAGGGCCTCGGCCTGCCTGCCCTGGGCCGCCTGCCGCCCGGCGCGCAGCGCGACGTCTGCGCCCGCTGCCACCTCCAGGGCGACGCCCGCTTCGAACTGACCCCCGGCTTCTCCCGCACCGAGACGCCCCTGGCCGGGCAGATCCCGGTGCTCGTGCCCGTCCACGCCGACGACGACTTCCGCTTCGTCGGGCAACTCGAGCGGCTGGCGCTCTCGGCGTGCTTCCGGGCCGCCCCGGCGATGACCTGCACCACCTGCCACGACGCCCATACCGGCGTGGCGGCGCAGGGCACCGAAAGCTTCGACGCGGCCTGCATGGCCTGCCACGAGGTGGCGCCGCAGCACACCTCGCTCACCGTTCGGCAGGTCACCGGCGAGGCGGCGCGCACCCGGCACGGCTGCGTCGATTGCCACGTGCGCCGGAGCCAGCCCTTCGACCTGCTGCACGTGCGCACCGCCGACCACTTCATCCGGCGGCGCATCCCCAGGCCGGCCACGAGCGCCGCGCACCGCCAGTTCGCCGATCCCGACGGCCCCGTGCAGGTCTTCGACGACGGGCGGCTGGCCGAGCCGTTGGGCACCCCGCCGGGGCAACGCTGGGCCGACGGCGTCGTGGCGATGGGGCTGGTCTCGATGGGACGCTTGCAGGAGGCGGCCCGCCGCTTCGACGCCTTCCCACCGCCCGGCACCGAGCAGGCGCGGCAGGCCACCGCGCCGCCCGGCCTCACGCCCCTGGAGACGCATCCTTCCTTCCACCACATGCGCGGCCTGGCCCTGATGGTGGCGGGCCGCCCGGAGGAGGCGATGGGGGCCTTCTCCGACGCGCTGACGCTCGATCCCTACTACGCCGGCGCGCGCCTCGAACGGGCCAAGCTGCGGGTGCTCACGAACGATTTGCAGGGCGCGCTCAAGGACACCGACGAGCTGCTCGCCGCCCATCCGAAGGACGAGAAAGCCTGGAACATCCGCAGCACGCTGGCCCTGCGCATCGGGTCCGTCGAGATGGCCGCCAGCGCCCTGGAAGTCTCCACCCGGCTCTGGGCCTCCGACGCCAAAGCCTGGAAGCAACTGGGCCTGCTCTACCAGGAACTGGGCCGCGCGCAGGAGGCGCAGCAGGCCCTTGAGCGCGCGCAGGCGTTGGAGCCTGCGCTGCGGCCATAGCCCCATGGACGCCCGCCTTCGTCAGGACGTAGCCACCTCGCTGGACGCTTCTCCCGCGCTGCTGCCGTTCCTCCCGGCGCTGCTGGCCGACGTCGAGGCGCTGGGATCCTCGCCCGGCGCGGTGATCGACCTGCTGCGGGGGCGCGGCCTGCCCGCGGAGACGACGCGCGTGCTCGACCTGGGCTGCGGCAAGGGCGCCGTCGCCGTGCCGCTGGCCAAGGCGCTGGGTTTTCAGGTGCTCGGCGTCGACGCCTTTGCGCCCTTCGTCGAGGCGGCCCGGCAGCGGGCGCAGGCGCGCGGCGTGGCGCACCGGTGCCGGTTCGTCTGCGAGGACCTGCGCCGGACGCTGCGCGCCGACGCGGCGTTCGACGTGCTCGTGTATGCCTCCATCGGACCCCTGCTCTGGCCGATGGACGAGGCGATGCGCAGGCTGCGGCGCGTCGTCCGCCCCGGCGGCTTGCTGGTCATCGACGACGGGTTTATGGCCGAGGAGGGCGCGTCCGTGCCGGGCTACGAAGGCTACGCCGGCCACACCGAGACGCGGCGTCGGTTGACGGCGGCGGGCGATGAGATCCTCGAAGAAGTCTTGTGCTCGCCGGAGGCGATGCACGCCGAGAACCGGCGCACCACCGAGCGCATCCGGCGGCGGGCCGAGGAGTTGGCGCGGGCGCATCCCGAGCAGGCCGTCCTCTTCCGGGCGTACGTGCGGCGGCAGGAGCGCGAGTGCGCGGTGCTGGAGGCCGCCTACGTGCCGGCGCTGTGGCTGCTGCGGCGCAGCTAAGCGGTGAACCCATCGGGCCGGCACCGCACGGTTCGGGCATGGACGTGGTAACCACGGTGCCCTCCGGGAGTATAAACCGGTACGGCAACCCAGCCGGTGCCTGCCCTGCAAGGTCGGTACGATCATGAAAAACGATGTGACGACTACCGAGGTACCCGGCGTCGCCACGCCGGCCCAGGACGCGCAGGCCGGCACCGCGCCGCCGGCCCCGAAGCGCTTCGGCACGTTTGCAGGCGTCTTCACCCCGACGCTGCTGACGATCCTGGGCGTGATCATGTACCTCCGGCTCGGCTGGGTGGTAGGCAATGCCGGGCTGCTCGGTGCGCTGCTGATCATCCTGTTCGCCAACGGGATCACCCTGGCGACGGGCCTGTCGCTCTCCTCCATCGCCACGAACACGCGGATGGGCGCAGGCGGCCCCTATTCGGTCATTTCGAAGTCGCTGGGGTTTGAGGTGGGCGGCAGCGTCGGGGTCCCGCTCTACCTCTCGCAGGCGCTGGCGGTGGCCATGTACGTCTTCGGCTTTCGCGAAGGGTGGATGTGGATCTTCCCGGACCACCCGGTGCTGCTCGTCGACCTGGGCATCTTCGCGGTCGTCTTCGGGATCGCCGCCGTCTCGGCGGACCTGGCTTTCAAGGCTCAGTACGTGGTGATGGCGGTCATCGCGGTGTCGCTGGTGCTCGTCTTCGGAAACCCGGCGGCCTGGCAGGCCGAGCACGAGGTCATCCTGTGGGGTGCCTATCCGGGCGCGCCTGAGACCGGATTCGCCGGGGCCAACTTCTGGATCATCTTCGCCGTGTTTTTCCCGGCGGCCACGGGCATCATGGCCGGCGCCAACATGTCGGGCGAGTTGAAAAATCCCCGCCGGAACATTCCTGCCGGTGCGCTCTCGGCCATCGTCTTGAGCGCCGTCATCTACCTTGCGCTGGCCGTGTGGTTTGCCCTGGCCGGCACAACCGAGGAGCTCGTAAGCAACTATACCTTCATCATCGACCGGTCGCTCTGGGGGCCGGCCGTGCTGGCGGGCCTGCTCGGGGCGACGTTCTCCTCGGCGCTCTCGTCGTTGGTGGGGGCGCCCCGGATTCTGCAAGCGCTCGGGCACGACCGCGTGATCCCGGCAGGCGCCTGGCTCGCCAAACGCTCACGGGGAGAGCCGCGCCGGGCGATGCTGGTGACCGGCGGGATCGTGCTGCTGGGCTTGATGGTGCGCGACCTCAACGCGATCGCCCCGCTGATCACCATGTTCTTCCTGATCACCTACACGGTCATCAACGTGGTGCTGCTGGCCGAGGAGAGCCTGGGGTTGATGAGCTTTCGCCCGACGCTCAGGCTCCCCCGGATCGTCCCCCTCTTCGGCGCCGCCGGGTGCATCTTCGCGATGTTCATCGTGAACCCGACCTTCAGCCTGATCGCCGTCAGCGTCGTCACCGGGCTTTATCTGTGGATCGTCTGGCGCGGCGTTACGCCGCGGACCGGGAGCGTCCGGAGCGGCATCTTCGTCGCTTTCGCCGAGTGGGCCGCCGGCAAAGTCATCGCCCTGGACATGGCGGCGAGCCGGGCGTGGAAACCCAACCTGCTCGTTCCGGTCGTAGACCCGGCGACGCTGCGCGGCGACGTGCGGCTGCTGATCGACCTCTGCCACCCCGAAGGTACGCTCAAGCTGCTTGGGCTGGCCACCACCGAGACCGTCGGCCACCTCGCCCCGCGCATCAAGACGCTCGGCCAGGTGCTCCAGCGCCACGGCATCCTGACGACCTCCTCGACGGTGGACTCGGCGGATTTCACGACGGGGATCGTGGCGGGGCTTCAGGCGCTGGGCAGCGCGTTCTTCCGGCCCAACATTCTCTTTCTGAACCTGCCGCGCAACGTGGCCCGTCATCCGGAGCTGCGGGCGGTGATCCGCGAGGCGGCCCGGCTCGAGATCGGGGTGATGCTCCTGGGCCTGCACGAGGAGGCGGGGATGGGCATGAAGCGGGTCGTCAACCTCTGGATCCGGCCCAAACCCCCCGAGGCGTCGATGGCGGACTACCTGGTCCGCTCGAACCTCGACCTGGCCATCCTCACCGCGCTGCGGCTCTCGCGGGCGTGGAAGGCCGACCTGAACCTGATCAGCGTCGTTCCAGACGAGGCCGAGGCGGAGGCGTCGCGCACGCACGTGGAGGAACTTCGGGATCTTTGCCGCATCCCGGAGGCAGCCCGGACGGTCGTCATGGCCGGTTCCTTCGACGCCTGCGTCGCCCAGGC
>JBFGTT010000024.1:0-14314 GCA_041565995.1 Rhodothermales bacterium | reverse complement strand
GGCTTTCTGGGGCTGGACAACATCGGCGTCTTCGACCGCAGCGCGCCGCTGCCCACCGGGGGCTACCTCGAACAGGCCGACGGCACGGCGTGGATGGGGATGTATTGCCTCAACATGCTGGCGATGGCGCTGGAGCTGGCGCGGGTGCGCCCGGCCTACGAAGACGTGGCGACGAAGTTTTTCGAGCATTTCATCTACATCGCCAACGCCATCAACAACGCCACCGGGCGGCAGGGGTTGTGGGATGAAGAAGACGGCTTCTTCTACGACTGGCTCCACACGCCCGACGGGCACCTGATCCCGCTCAAGATCCGCTCGTTCGTCGGCTTGATCCCGCTCTACGCCGTCGAGACGTTGGAGCCGGACCTGTTGGAGAAGCTGCCGCGTTTCCGGCGGCGCATGGAGTGGTTCCTCAAGTACCGGCCCGAACTGGTGGCGCAGATCGCCTCGCTCACCGAACCCGGCGAGGGCCAGCGCCGCCTGCTCTCGCTCGTCGACCGGCCGCAGTTGGAGCGCGTGATGCAGCGCATGCTCGACGCCAACGAGTTCCTCTCCGACTACGGCCTGCGCGCGCTCTCGAAACGGCACGAGGCCGAACCCTACACGTTCCACGTCAACGGCGAGACCTACCGGGTCGCCTACGAGCCGGCGGAATCTACGACGGGCCTCTTCGGCGGCAACTCGAATTGGCGCGGGCCGATCTGGTTTCCGGTCAACTTCCTGATGATCGAATCCCTGCAGAAATTCCACCACTTCTACGGCGATGCGCTCCAGGTGGAAAGCCCGTACGGATCGGGCCGCTACGTCAACCTCTGGGAGGTCGCCGGCGACCTCTCGCGGCGCCTTTCGAGCCTCTTTCTGCGCGACGAGACCGGGCGGCGGCCTTTCTACGGCGGCGAGGACTACTTCCAGCAGAACCCGCACTGGAAGGATCACATCCTTTTCTACGAGTACTTCCACGGCGACAACGGGGCCGGCATCGGCGCCAGCCATCAGACCGGTTGGACGGCGCTCGTAGCCAAGCTGATCCAGCAAGGCGGCGGCCAACAAACGACTACGGGGAGATAGGGAAGGGGCATTCCAAACCAACCAACGCACACGGAGGAAGTAACCATGCTTCGTAAGCAGCCAGTCAAAGGTAAGAACCAGGTCAAAGTCACGTTCATTCTGCCGGCGGGCCATCCCTACGGCAAAGCCTCGGTGGTGGGGGTTTTCAACGGGTGGGACCCGGCGGCCAACCCCTTCGCCAAGCGCTCCAACGGCACCTACAGCACCTCCGTCTTGCTCGAAGCCGGACGGCGCTATCCGTTCCGGTACCTGTGCGAGGGCGAGTGCTGGGTCAACGATCCGGCGGCCGATGCCTACGAGCCGAGCGGCTTCGGCGAGGACAACTGCGTGGTCGAGACATGATCGACTTCGCGCGTGACCTCTGCGCCAACACGGCGGTGTCGCTGCGACGCGAGTGGCTGGTGACCAACGGCACCGGCAGCTTCGCCTCCGGCACGGTGGCCGGCCCGCTGACCCGCCGCTACCACGGCCTGCTCGTCGCCGCGCTCAAGCCGCCGCTGGGCCGCATCCTCCTCGTCGCCCGGCTCGACGAGACGGCCCGCTACGACGGCCGCGCCTACCCCCTGGCCGCCAACGCCTGGGCCGGCGGCGTCACCGACCCCACCGGCTTCGTCTACCTGGACCGCTTTCGCCTCGAAGGCACCACGCCGGTGTGGACCTACGCCTGCGCCGACGCCCTGCTCGAAAAGCGCGTCTGGATGGAGCCCGGCGCCGACGTCACCTACGTCCGCTACGACCTCGTGCGCGCCGCCGCACCGCTGGCGTTGACGCTCAAAGCCCTCGTCAACTACCGCGACTACCACGGCGCCACGCACGCCGGCGACTGGCGCATGCAGATCGACCCGGTAGCCGGCGGCCTGCGCGTGCGGGCCTTCGAGGGCGCGGTGCCGTTTTACCTGCTCAGCGACCAGGCGCAGGCCACGCCGCACCACGACTGGTACCGCAACTTCCACCTGAGCGTGGAAGCCTACCGGGGCCTCGACGCTACCGAAGATCACCTCCACGCCGGCACCTTCGAGGCCACGCTGGCGCCGGGCGCCTCGTGGACGCTGGCGCTGAGCACGCACGAGCAGCCCGACCTCGACGGCGATGTCGCCTACGCCCGCCGCCGGGGCTACGAAGCCGACCTGACGGCCCGCGCACGCCTGGCCGAGGCGCCGCCGGAGATCCGGCACCTGGTGCTGGCAGCCGACCAGTTCGTCGTCCGACGCGCCACGCCGGAGGACGCCGACGGGCGCTCGGTCATCGCCGGGTATCCCTGGTTCGGAGACTGGGGGCGCGACACGATGATCGCCCTGCCGGGCCTGACGCTCACGACGGGCCGCCCCGCCGTGGCCGCCGGCATCCTGCGCACCTTCGCCCGCTTCGTCGATCAGGGGATGTTGCCCAACCGCTTCCCGGACGCCGGAGAAGCGCCCGAATACAACACCGTAGACGCCACGCTCTGGTACGTCGAGGCCGTCCGCGCCTACCACGAGGCCACCGACGACGACGCGCTGCTGCGCGCGCTCTTCCCCGTGCTGCAAGCCGTCGTCGAGGGACACCGGCGCGGCACCCGCTACCGCATCCACGCCGACCCGGACGACGGCCTGCTCTACGCGGGCGAGGCCGGCGTGCAACTGACCTGGATGGACGCCAAGGTGGGCGACTGGGTGGTGACGCCGCGCATCGGCAAGCCGGTGGAGGTCAACGCACTCTGGTACCACGCGCTCCGCTCGATGGCGGCTTTCGCCCGCGTGCTCGGCGAGCCGGACGACGCCTTCGAGGGCCTCGCCGAGCACGCACGGGCGGGCTTCGAGCGGTTCTGGAATCCGGCGCACGGCTACTGCTACGACGTGCTCGACGGCCCCGACGGCGACGACGCCAGCCTGCGCCCCAACCAGTTGCTGGCCATCTCGCTGCTCCACAGCCCGCTCTCGGCGGAACGGCAGCGCGCCGTCGTCGAGGTCTGCGCCCGGCGCCTGCTGACGCCGCACGGCCTGCGCAGCCTCAGCCCGGACGACCCCGCCTTCGTCGGGCGCTACGGCGGCGATCCGAGGCAGCGCGACGGCGCCTACCACCAGGGCACCGTCTGGAGCTGGCTCATCGGCCCGTTCGTGACGGCGCACCTGCGCGTCTTCGCGGATCGGGCGCTGGCGCGTTCGTTCCTGGCTCCGCTGCTGCGCCACCTCTGCGATCACGGCCTCGGCAACGTCAGCGAAATCTTCGACGGGGAAGCGCCCTTCACCCCGCGCGGCTGCGTCGCCCAGGCGTGGGGCGTGGCCGAGGTCCTGCGCGCCTGGCAACAAACGGCGGTCGAGGTGCCGGAGGCGTTGATGAGCACGGCGCTCCCGGCGTGATCGAGGCGCCGAGGAATAAATCTGCCGAAACGGGTCTTCGGCGCCCCACTTTTTCGTTTCTTTTCGTTATTTAGGAAGGCAACGCGACGCCGGGGACGCGCGCTTGGGGCGAGGCGGCGTCGCTCCTTGCGCGCAAAAACAGCCAGGCATTGAGGGTCCCTTCCCGTCGAAACGTCCCTTGCCGGCTCAAACCGAAGTTTCTCTGATCCGGAGCGTTTTCAGAGCCGGCGCTGCTATGCGCGCGGCATCAGAAAAGTACGATGCTGAAGACGGATCTCAAGATCGCGCTACGCCGGCTCGGGCGGCATCGTGTCTATACCCTGATCAACGTGGCCGGGCTGGCGGCCGGGCTGGCCTGCTGCCTGCTGCTCCTGCTTTTCGTGCAGGACGAACTGCGCTACGATCGCTTCCACGCCCACGCCGACCGCATCTTCCGCCTCGTCGCCGACGTCAACGCGGGCGAGCGCGTGCTGGACCTGGCGACGACGCCCGCGCCCTGGGGGCCGCTCCTGGCCGAAGACGAACCGGCGGTGCAGGCCTACGTCCGCTTTGCCACGTTCGCCGCGCCGGTGCTGGTCCGCCACGCCGAGCGCGCCTTCTACGAAGAGCGCTTCTTCTGGGCCGATTCGAGCGTCTTCCGCGTCTTCGACTTTCCGCTGGCGCGGGGCAACCCGGCCACGGCCCTTACCGCGCCCGACGCCGTCGTGCTGACCGCCGCCGCCGCGCGCACCTACTTCGGCGACGCCGACCCCGTGGGCCGGACGCTCACCGTCGACGAAAAGCGCGACTACCGCGTGACGGGGGTGCTGGCGCCGCTGCCCGCCGCCATGCACTTCCGGTTCGACTTCCTGGCCTCCTTCGCCACGCTCGAAGCCATGTTTGCGGACCAGCGCGGGCGTTTCGGGTGGGGCTATCATTTCTACTACACGTACCTGCTGCTGCGCGACCCCGCCGCCGCGCCGCGCATCGCCGAGGGGCTGCCGGCTTTCATCGCCCGACACCGCAGCGAACGCCTGGCCGAGCGGTACGTCCACGCCGAGATGCAACCGCTGCCGCAGATCTACCTGCACTCCCGGCGCTCCAACGACGTCGGCCCACGCGGCAACCCGGCCTACGTGCGCATCTTCGGGGCCGTGGCGGTGTTCATCCTGCTCATCGCCTGCATCAATTTTATGAACCTGACGACGGCACAGTCGGCAGAGCGGGCGAGGGAGGTAGGCATGCGGAAGGCGTTCGGGGCGGTCCGGGGGCAACTCGTCCGGCAGTTCCTGGGCGAGTCGATGGTGCTGGCCGGGCTGGCGGCGGCGGGGGCCGTGGGGCTGACGGCGGCGCTGCTGCCGCTCGTCAACGCGGTGGCGGCCAAAACGCTGACGGCGGCCGACCTGGCCCATCCGTGGCTGGCCGGCGGGCTGCTGGCGACGACGCTGGCGGCGGGCCTGGGGGCGGGCCTCTATCCGGCCTTCTACCTCTCGCGGCCTCAGCCGGCGCCCGTGCTGCGGGCGGATGCCTCCGCCACGGCCAGCGGGGCGGCTTTCCGCAAGGCGCTGGTGGTGTTTCAGTTCGCCGTGGCGGCGTTCCTCATCGGCGGAACGGCGGTCATCTACCGCCAGCTCGGCTACGCCCAAAACAGGCCGATGGGCTTCGCGCAGGAGCACGTGGTGGTGGTGCCGATGCACGACCTGACGCTGCGCGAGCGCTACCGGACCGTCGAGGAGGCTTTCCGGCGGCATCCCGACGTGGTGCGCGTGGCCGCCGCGTCGTCGGTGCCGGGGGCGTTGATGGAACGCTATGCCTACCGCCCCGAGGGCCTCGACGAGGCCGAGACGATGACGCTGCCGATGCTCGCCGTCGATTACGATTTCGTGGAGACGCTGGGGCTGGAGGTGGCCGCCGGACGCGCCTTCTCCGAGGCGTTCGCTGCCGACGCCGAGGGCGCCTTCATGGTCAACCGGCGCTTCGTCGAAGAGATGGGCTGGCAGGAGCCCCTCGGCAAGGCCCTGACGTGGGTGCAGGCCCCGGACCGGCGCGTCGAAGGCACGATCATCGGCGTGGTGAACGACTTCCACACCGCCTCGCTGCGCGAGGCCGTCGAGCCGATGGTGCTGCACGTCGTGCCCGAGCGTTTCAACTTCTTCGTCGTGCGCCTGCGCCCCGGCGACGCGCGCGCGGCGCTGGACTTCCTCCGAGGCGCCTGGAACGAAGTGGCGCCCGGCTGGCCCTTCGAGTACCGTTTCCTCGAAGACGACGTCGCCGCCCTCTACGGCGCGGAGCGGCGGCTGGGTGCGCTCAGCGCCGCCTTCGCCGCGCTGGCCGTCGTCATCGCCTGCCTGGGTCTCTTCGGCCTGGCGGCCTTCACCGCCGAGCGCCGCACCCGCGAGATCGGCATCCGCAAGGCGCTGGGCGCCACCACCGTGCAGATCGTGCTGCTGCTCTCGAAGGATTTCGTCAAGCTGGTGCTGGTGGGCGTGGTCGTGGCGACGCCGGCGGCCTACTTCGCCATGCGCCGGTGGCTCGAAGACTTCGCCTACCGCACCAACCTCTCCTGGGGCACCTTTCTGATGGCGGGGCTGCTGGCCCTGCTGATCGCCTTCCTGACGGTGAGCTACCAGGCCGTCCGGGCGGCCCTGACCAACCCCGCGCAGACGCTACGGCACGCCTGAGGGACTACGCATGGACGTGTGGACGAAACGACGCATCGAAGTAGCCTCGTCGTCCCTTCGTCCTCTCGTTCCCTCACCGGTCCAGGTATTCCTGGAGGATGATCCCGGCGGCGGCGGCGTCGACGCGGGCCTTGTCGGCGCGGCGGGCGCGGCGGGTGCCCGAGGCGTAGATACGACGCCTGGCCATCTCGGAGGTGTAGCGTTCGTCCCACTTGACGATCTCGGCGCCGGGCAGCGCCTTGCGCAGGCGGTTGACGAACTGCTGCACGCGGCGGGCGGCCTCGCCTTCCTCGCCCGCCTCGGTCAGCGGCCAGCCCACCACCACCACGGCGATGCCCTCCCCGGCGTGCAGCGCTTGCAGCCGGGCCACCGCTTGGCGCGGGCTGAAGGTGCCGTAGGGCTGCGCGAAGAGCCGAAGCGGATCGGCCAGCGCCACCCCGACGCGCTTCGTCCCAAAATCTACCGCGACGATGCGAGCTTCGGGCATCGTGGTGCGTTCGTGAGGATGCGCGGTTCGGGGTTGCGGCTCGGCGGTAGCGCGGCTACGGCGCAACCACGGACGACGAGCCAAAACAAAAGCGGACCGGAAAGCCGAAGCCTTCCCATCCGCTCTGTTTCCGATGCGTCGGCGTCTTTACTTCATCCCGTTGTGAGCCAACGTCGCCTTTTCCTGCAGTTCGGCCAGGTCAATCCCCTTGTCGGCGCTGCCCTCCGGGACGGTGTAGTCCAGGTGCTGCAGCGGGGTTTGCAAGACCTCCTTGAGCCGTTTGCTGGGCTTGAAGTGGGTCTTGCGGCGACTCGGGATAAAGACGGTTTCGTTGGTCTTGGGGTTGCGGGCCTTGGGCTTGGCCTTGGTCTTCTTCACTTCGAAGACGCCGAAATCGCGCAGTTCGATGCGCAGTTCAGGATCTGCTTCCATCATCAGATCACCCAGCGCCATGATGACGGCCTTGACCCAGGGTTCGCTCTTGTAGATGGGCTCGCCCATGATCTCGGCAACACGCCGCGCTACGTCTTTCTTGGTCAGGGTTACAGATCGTTCTGCCATAATGCAAGCTCGTTTTGGTGTAGGAATGAAAGGGAACGCCGTACGTAGGGCCAGCGCCTTCGGGGGCGGTGCATCCCGAAAAAGCCGTGGCAAAACCAAGGTAAGGATTAATGCTTTATCAATAAAGAACTTATCACGCTGGTATTTTGAGTATCCGTGAAAAAACGGCCCTGAGGCGCAAAAAAAGGGGTCCAGCGACCAAACTGTTACATAAACGCTACAATCTTAATCTCTTATTCCTCAAATCGATAAACGCCGTGGATGCCGTCGATGCGCTTGATGCGTTCGATGAGACGGCGCAGGTGTTCGAGGTCGTTGACGTAGAGTTCGATGTTGCCTTCGAAGATGCCGTCTTCGGTATCGACCGTGATGGCGCGGATGTTGGTCTTGAGGTTGCGCGAGATGACGGTGGTGATGTCGCTGACGATGCCGACGCGATCTTCGCCGATGACGCGCAGGGCCACGATGAACTGCACGTCCTTCTGACGGCTCCACTCGACGGGGACGGTGCGGTCCGGGTGGTTGATGAGCAGGTTGGGCGCGTTGCGGCAACCCGTCCGGTGAATTTTGATGGCGCCGGCCTTGCTGACGTAGCCGAAGACCTCGTCGCCCGGAATGGGGTTGCAGCACGAGGCGTAGACCGTGGCGATGTCGGTGTGCAGGTCGCCGTCGATCAGCAGCGCCGGCTGGCCGGTGGATTGGGCGCGGTCGAGGAACGTCTCGTACTGCAGTTGCAGCTTTTCCTGTTCTTGCTCGGCCTCGCCCGCCGCGCGGGCTGCGGCGCCCTGCTTGATGGCCGCGACGAGTTCCTCGGCCTCGAAAAGCCCGGTGCCGATCTCGTAGAACAACTGCTGCGTGTTGGGAAACTTGAGGCGCGCGGCGTGGCGGTGCAGTTCCTGGTCGTCGAGTTCGAGGTGGGCGCGGCGGGCCTTCCTGGCCCAGATCTCCTGCCCCACCTTGATGGCGTTGCGCCGCTTCTCGTTGATGGCGTGGCGGATGCGGCTGCGCGCCTTGTGCGTGACGACGAACTTCATCCAGTCGGCGCTGGGCGTCTGTTTCTTCGAGGTGATGATCTCGACCTGGTCGCCGCTCTTGAGCCGGTAGGAGAGCGGCACCATCTTGCCGTTGACCTTGGCGCCGAGGCACTGGTAGCCGACTTCGGTGTGGACCTGGAAGGCGAAGTCGACGGGGGTGGCGCCGCTGGGCAGCGTCAGCAGGTCGCCGCGCGGGGTGAAGACGTAGATCTCCTCGTCGTAGAGGTTGAGCTGGAACTCCTCGACGAACTCGGTGGCCTGTTCGGGCCGGGGGCTTTCGATGAGGTCGCGCACCCAGGTCAGGAACTGGTCCATCTGCCGGTCGCTGCGGTCGACGCCTTCTTTGTACTTCCAGTGGGCGGCCACGCCGCGCTCGGCCACCTCGTGCATCTCCTGCGTGCGGATCTGCACCTCGATGCGCCGGCCTTCGGGGCCGAGCACCGTGGTGTGCAGGCTCTGGTAGCCGTTCGACTTGGCCACCGAGATGAAGTCGCGGAAGCGTTCGGGCAGGGGCTTGTAGAGGTCGGTGATGATCGAGTAGACGCGCCAGCAATCTTCCTTGCCCTTGCGGCCCTCGCTCTTGAGCACGATGCGAATGGCGAAGACGTCGTAGATCTCGTCGAGCGGCTTGTTCTGCGTCTTCATCTTGCGATAGATCGACTGGACGTTCTTCGAGCGTCCGTAGATGTCGAACCGGAAGCCGTCTTCTTCGAGGCGTGCCTTGAGCGGGTCGATGAAGCGCCGGATGTAGGCTTCGCGCTGCTGCTGGTTGTCTTTAAGCCCGCGCACGATGCGGCGGTAGGCGTCGGGTTGGAGCACCTTGAGCGCCAGGTCTTCGAGTTCGCTCTTGACGGCGTGCAGGCCGAAGCGGTGCGCCAGCGGGGCGAAGAGGTCGCGCGTCTCGCTGGCAATCTTGAGTTGCTTTTGCCGGGGCAGCGAGCCGAGCGTGCGCATGTTATGGAGCCGGTCGGCAAACTTGACGAGGATGACGCGGATGTCCTGCGCCATCGAGAGCATCAGCTTGCGGACGTTTTCGGCCTGGCCGAGTTCGCGGCTGCTGAAGACGCCGCTGATCTTGGTCAACCCGTCGATGATGACGGCCATCGTCTCGCTGAACTCTTCGCGGATGAAATCCAGCGAGAAGTCGGTGTCTTCGACCACATCGTGCAGGAGGGCGGCAGCCACGCTGAGGTCGTCGAAGCCGATGTCCTGGGCGACGATCAGGGCCACTTCGAGCGGGTGGTTGATGTAGCGCTCGCCGGAGGCGCGCCGGTCATTGCGGTGCGCCCAGTAGCTGACGCGGAAGGCCCGCCGGATCATGTCTTCGTTGACCGAGGGCAGGTTCTCGCGGCACACCCGGAGCAGGTCCTGGAGCTTCTGCTCGAACTCCGGCTCGATCTCGACCGCCGTGCCTTTCAATATGGCAGAAGCTTGAATCATGGTGGCTCGTGGCTGCGTGACTCCCCTGCAGTTTTAACTCGCCACGGCGTTACGGTTTCCTTCGAGCAGCCTTCGCCCTCCATCCCCGACCCCTTTCCTGCTCGCGCTACGCCAAAAAAAAAAGTGCTCCCGCGCGGCGAGAGCACCTTTCGTGCAAAACGGCGATGCGGCCCGGCCGGGCTACGCCTCGTCTTTCTTTTCTTCGTCGGCGGCGTCTTCGTCGGCAGCGGCTTCGGGCTGTTCCGGCGCCTCGGCGGCTGCCTCTTCGGCAGCCTCAAGCTCGGCTTCGACAACCTCGGCTTCAGCTTCGGCTTCGACCGGCGCGTCGGCGACTTCGGCTTCGACGGCTTCCGGCACCTCGGCAACGTCAGCCTCGGCGGCCTCCGGTGCTTCGGCAACTTCGGCTTCGGCGGCTTCCTCCTCGACGGCAGCCTCAACGTCGGCCTCTTCGGCGATGGCCTCCTCGACGGCGACCTCAACGTCGGCCTCGACAACCTCGGCTTCGGCGACTTCCTCTTCGACGTCGGCGGCCTGGGCGGCGGCAACCGGCGCGGCGGCCTGCCCTCTGCCCCGGCGACGGCCCCTGCCGCTACCCCGGCGCGTGCGACGGCTACGCCGACGGCCCGTCTCCGGCTCCGTCTCGTTGTAATCCACCAACTCGATGATCGCCATCTCGGCCCCGTCGCCGGCGCGCTGGCCCAGCTTGACCACCCGCGTGTAGCCGCCCAGCCGGTCGGCCACCTTTTCGGAAACCTCGCCGAAGAGTTCCTTGACCGACTCCTTGTCTTGCAGGTGCCGGAAGACCTGGCGGCGGTTGTGCGTCGTGTCGTCCTTCGAGCGCGTAATGAGCGGCTCGACGTAGGTGCGCAGCGCCCGCGCCTTCGTCAGCGTGGTGCGAATGCGCTTGTGCTTGATCAGCGCGTTCGAGAGCGCCGCCAGCGTGGCCTTGCGGTGGGCCTGCGTCCGGCCCAGCTTGTAGCCTTTCTGTCCGTGTCTCATGGCTTTCTCTGGCTCTCAGCCTTCAGCGATCAGCTTCTTTCGCCGAGGGCTGAACGCTCAATTTTTCACGTCTTCGAGGTATTGCTCGACGTCCATGCCGAAGTGCAGGCCGCGGTCTTCGAGCACGACGACGAGCTCCTGGAGAGACTTGCGGCCGAAGTTGCGGAACTTGAGCATCTCGGACTCTTCGCGCCGCACCAGGTCGCCGATGGTCTTGATGTTGGCGGCCTTGAGGCAGTTGTGCGCGCGCACCGAGAGGTCGAGTTCGTCGACCGTCTGCGAGAGCAACTCGCGGATGCGCTGCACCTCGGCGTCGACCTCTTTTTCTTCCTCGACCACCTGCGGCTCGCCGTCCATCTTGATGAAGAGGTTGACGTGGTCGCGCAGGATGGTGGCCGCCTGCGCCAGCGCGTCTTCGGGCAGCACCGAGCCGTCGGTGGCGACTTCCATCACCAGGCGTTCGTAGTCGATCTTCTGCCCCACGCGCGTGGGTTTGACGGTGTACTTGACGTTTTTGATGGGGGTAAAGATGGCGTCGATGGCGATGACGCCGATGGGGTCGTCGGGGTGCTTGTTTTCGTCGGCGGGGACGTAGCCGCGCCCGAGTTCCACGCGCAGTTCTACGGCGAAGGCAGCCTTGTCCGAGAGCGTGGCGATGTGGTGCTCCGGGTTGAGGATCTGGTAGTCGCTCGTGGCCTCGGCGAGGTCGGCTGCGGTCCAGGTGCCGGGGCCTTTGAGGCTCAGGTGGATGTGGCCGCTGGCGCCCTCGTTGGCCTTGAAGCGCACCCCCTTGAGGTTCAGGATGATGTCCGAGACATCTTCGGTGACGCCGGCGATGGTCGAGAACTCGTGCTGGACGCCGTCGATCTTGACCGCCGTGATGGCCACGCCTTGCAGCGACGAGAGCAGCACGCGGCGCAGGGCATTGCCGATGGTGACGCCGAAGCCGCGTTCGAGCGGCTGGATGGCAAAACGCCCGTAGGTGGCCTCCGCGTCCTCGACCTGTACGCCGTCGGGCATCTGTATGGTGTAGGTGCTCATATCAGCTCGATCAATCCTTTGGTGATTCGAAGACCTCGAACGGCAAGGCAGCCGGCGCCGCCCGAAGCGGGCGCGGGCGCCGCCTTGCACGCCGGCTTACTTGGAATACAACTCCACGATCAACTGCTCGCGGATTTGCTCCGGGATGTCGGCGCGGTTCGGATAGTCGAGAAACTTGCCTTTCATCTGGTTGCGATCCACTTCGAGCCAGGGGAAGCTGCGGCGGGTCCGCTGCACGTTCTCGCGGATGAGCCCCAGGCGCCGGCTCTTGGGCCGGATCGAGACGATGTCGCCCGGGCGAAGCTGGAACGAGGGGATGCCCACGACGGCGTCGTTGACCATGACGTGGCCGTGGTTGACCAGTTGCCGGGCCTGCCGCCGCGTCTGCCCGAAGCCGAAGCGGTAGACGGTGTTGTCGAGCCGGGCTTCGAGAAACCGCAGCAGGTTCTCGCCCGTGACGCCCTTCTTGCGGGCCGCCTTCTCGAAGAGGTTGCGGAAGGGGCGTTCGAGCATGCCGTAGGTATGCTTGGCCTTCTGCTTCTCCTTCAACTGCACGGCGTACTCTTTGTCGCGTTGCCGGCGGGTGCGCCCGTGCTGACCGGGCGGGTAGGGCTTGCGCTCGAGCGACTTGCTGGGGCCGAAGATCGGCTCCTTGAAGCGCCGCGCTATCTTTTGCTTGGGGCCTCGGTATCGGGCCATAGGGTTTTTCTCGTCTGTCAAGGCATCCTGGCCGTGGCCAGCCTGCCTGGGGTTGGTGATGGACAAACGCATGGACGGGCCTGCTGCCCGCCATGACCGGTCTTCTCCCCGGTGGCCGCGCGCGCAGGGCGTGCGGCTAGACGCGACGGCGTTTGGGGGGCCGGCAGCCGTTGTGCGGGATGGGCGTCACGTCGCGGATCGTGGCGATTTCGAGGCCGGCGCCGGCCAGCGCACGAATGGCCGACTCGCGCCCCGAACCGGGACCCTTGACGTAGACGTCGACGCGACGCAGGCCCAGGTCGTAGGCTTCCTGCGCGGCGCTGGTGGCGGCCACCTGCGCGGCGTAGGGCGTGCTCTTGCGGCTGCCCTTGAAGCCCTCCTTGCCCGAACTCGACCAGCTGATGCAGTTGCCGTACTGGTCGGTCAGCGTCACGATGACGTTGTTGAACGTGGCGCGGACGTAAGCCTGCCCGTTCGACTCGACGACGACGTTCTTCTTTCGTGTGGTGCGGCTTCCACGACCGCCGCGTTTCGTTTGCTGTCTCTTCGCCATCTTTAGCTTTCAGCGTTCAGCGTTCAGCCCTCCGCCTTCCTGCCACGATGGGCGGAGGGCGGACGGCCCAAAAATTACTTGCGGGGCGCGGCCTTCTTGCCGGCCACCGTCTTGCGGCGTCCTTTGCGCGTGCGGGCGTTGGTCTGCGTGCGCTGGCCGCGTACGGGCAGCCCGCGCCGGTGCCGCAGCCCCCGGTAGCAGCCGATGTCCATCAAGCGCTTGACGTTCATCTGCACCTCGGTGCGCAACTGCCCCTCGACGATGTAATGATCCTCGATGAGCCGGCGCACCTTGCGCGTCTGATCTTCCGTCCATTTCTCCGGATGCGTGTCGGCGTCGAGGCCGACGCGTTCGAGGATCTCGCACGCGCGCGAGCGCCCGATCCCGTAGATCGCCGTCAGGGCGATTTCGCCGCGCTTCTGGGCGGGCACGTCTACTCCAGCGATACGTGGCATGGTCGATGGTGGATTGCGAATTGCGGATTGCGGACGGGGTGCGCTCGGAAAGCAGGCGGCCCTCCGAAACCCGCATTCGGGTTAACCCTGGCGCTGTTTGTGCTTCGGGTTCTTCTTGTTGATGACGTAGATGCGTCCTTTGCGGCGGACGATTTTGTCGTCCGAACTCCGCTTTTTGACGCTTGCGCGCACTTTCATGGGCTTGCTCAGGCTTTTCGGTTCAACAACGCGCCGACGAGACGCAGCAGCTTTGCGCTCTAGCCGAAACGGCCAGAGCCGGTGTGTAACGTGTTGAGGCCGGAGAAGTTCGCAACGCCTCCGGCGGCGTGCCCGCACGGCTACTTGTACCGGTAGACGATCCGCCCCTTCGAGAGGTCGTAGGGCGAAAGCTCCACTTTGACGCGGTCGCCCGGCAGGATCTTGATGTAGTACATCCGCATCTTGCCCGAGAGCAGCCCGAGGATCTCGTGGCCGTTCTCGAGGCGGACGCGGAACTGAGCGTTGGGCAGCGCCTCGATGACCTCGCCGTCTTGCTCGATGGCCTTTTGTTTAGCCATGCGTCAGGGCTGCTTTGTGGTAGGGGGCCTCAATGACTGCTTCGATGTAGGCGAAGGTGCTCAGCACGTCGGGCCGTCCCCGGCGCACCACCACCATGTGTTCGTAATGGGCCGACGGGGCGCCGTCGGCGGTGCGGATGGTCCAGCCGTCGGCGCCGGTCGTGACGTCGTGCGTGCCCCGGTTGATCATCGGTTCGATGCAGAGCGTCATGCCTTCTTTGAGCTTGCGCCCGGTGCCGCGCCGCCCGAAGTTGGGGACCTGCGGCTCTTCGTGTAGCTTGCGCCCTATGCCGTGGCCCACCAGGTCGCGCACGACGCCGTAGCCGTGGCCCTCGCAATGCGCCTGCACGGCGAAGGAGATGTCGCCGATGCGGTTGCCGTGTACGGCCCTGGCCACGCCCTGCTGCAGCGCCTCGTAGGT
>JBFGTT010000023.1:0-14318 GCA_041565995.1 Rhodothermales bacterium | reverse complement strand
GTCCGGTCCAGTGTGCCCTCGGCGTCGAAGACGGGGATGAGTTGCCGCAGGGCCTGGTCGAGCGGTGCGAAGACGCCCTCGCCGGAGCGCTTGCCGACGATGTAGCCTTTCGGGTCGATGAGGAAGAGCGTAGGCCAGGCGCGCACGGCGTACTGCCGCCAGACGGCAAACGCGTGGTCGTTGACCACCGGATGCTCGATCTGATGGCGCAGGATGGCGTTGCGGATGCTCTCGGTCTGGCGCTCGTGCTCGAACTTGGCCGAGTGCACGCCGATGACGACGAGTTCGTCGGGATAGGCGCGTTCGAGCCGCTTGAGGTCGGGCAGCACGTGCATGCAATTGATGCAGCAGAACGTCCAGAAATCGAGCAGGACGAACTTGCCGCGCAGGTCGGCCAGGCGGAGCGGGCGCGGCGTGTTGAGCCAGGCCAGCCCGTCGCGAAAGTCGGGGGCGCGTACGGGGGCGTAACGGGGCTGATTCATGCCGGAGAAGCGACGCGGAGGCTGCTGCGCCTTGCCAACGCTCAACAAAAAGCCCCGTCGCCGCCGGGGAGACGGCCACGGGGCCTGGCTGTCAACGGGGGGCCGGGCCTACCGGCTGAGCAGGAACAGGATGCCGCCCTGCACGCCGAAGCCGGAGGCGGTGTCGGGGTCGAAGCTTTCGGTGAAGTAGAGGTCGTGACTGCCGATGGTAAAGCGCCCCTGGAAGAACGGATGGATGGGGCCGTCGCCGAAGCGGAAGCCGCCGATGAGGTTGAGGCCGACGTTCGTGCCCTCGGAGATCTGGGAGAAGGCGTCGCTGCCCGAGACGCTCGTCAGGGCGATGCCCAGGCCGACGTAGGGCATCAGGACGGAGCGGGGGGTGCCCAGGCCCAGCAAGACGTTGCCGTCCACCTGGAGGCCGCTGACGCCGTCGATGTCGAAGAGGTAGTACTCGAAGGCGGGGTTGAGGATGATCGAGAAGCGGCGCTGGCGCAGGTAGAGGTGCCCCTGCACGCCTATCGAGAGCGAACCGATGTCCCCCACCTGGTTGGGCACGTTGAGGCCGTAGCCGAGGGTCGGGGCGGCTTCGAGGCGGATACGCTGGGCCTGCGCCTGCTGCGGACCCGCCACGAGCAGCAACACCAGCACTAAGATGGAGGAGGCTACGAAGGGCTTCATGATCTCGTCGGCTTTTGGAAAGATAGAGGGTGGTTTATCGATGAGGCATCGCGCGTGGGGGCCTGCGCTCCCGTATGCTGCGAAAAAAATGCAGGAAAAGCAAGCAGGCGCCGCCTGTTTCGCCGTTTTACCGCCGCACCCGCCGCCCCAATATAACAACGAATGGGGATGGAAGGGAATGCGCCGCGCTATTTTTACAACGCGGCGGCCCCGGCCTCACCGGCCCACGTTGAAGAGCAGCCCGCCCCCCACGGTGAAGAGGTCCACGTCGCCGAAGGTGATCTGGGCCTGCACGAACGGGCGCAAGTTGCCCGCGCCGAACCGCGCGCCGCCGAGGAGGTTGAGGCCGGTGGTGAACTTGCTGCCGGATTCGCGAAAAAGGCCGCTACCAGCCCTGGAAAGGCCCAGGCCCAGGCCGCCGTAGGGCGTAAAGGACCGGTTGTCGACGCCGAACTCGTAGAGGGCGTTGAGGCTCAGTTGGACGAAATCGGCGTTGCCCTCGGTGAAGTAGAAGTCGAAGGCCCCGTTGAGCACGAGGGGCAGTCCGGGCAACTCGAGGCGTCCGTCCGCGCCGAGGAAGAAGTCATCGACGTCGCCGACGATGTCGAAGCCGGCGCGTGGTCCGACGAAAGCCCCGGCCTGGGCCTGCGCCTGGTGCGCGCCGGTGGTCAGGAAGAGGACGAGCAGCAGCGGGAAGTAGCTTTTTTTCATGCGATCATCCGGGTTGAAAGAGGGAAGGCGGGCCGGTCGGGGCGCCTCGTGCGCCGCGCCGGTGCCGGCAGGCAAGACCTCCCCTCTAACGAGGCTGCCGCCCTATCGTTCGCAACACGGCGCAAGGAGATGGTTTTTTTGCATCCCTCGGAAAAACGCCCGGCGTGCCGCCTCCGGCCTTTTGATTGCTTCGAAAAATGACCTAGCTTGTCGCCGTGCCGCCGCGACCCTCTGGCCTTGCCTCTTTTCGGTGAACCTCCTGCTCCTCTTCTGTGCGTTGATGCTTGCCGCCTGCGCCTCCGGGCCGGAGGCCGCCGCGCAAACCACCCCGAGGCAGGGCGCCCCGCTCCGAGGCATGGTCTGGCAGGTCCCGCCCGACGCCGAGCAGGCCCAGGACGATCTCTTGCAGATGCACCGCCTGGGCGTCGAAGCGGTGCGGACGAGCCTGCTCGACGATGAAAACCTCCTCGTGCTGGCCGACACGCTGGGCCTGCACCTGTTTCAGGAACTGCCCCTCGACGGCCTGCCCGCCGCCGCACTCTACGACACGCTCGCTTTCGCCCTGCGCGCGCTGGAGGCGGCCCTCCAACGGGCACAGGGCCATCCCTCGGCGCGGCACTTCGGCCTGGCCCGCCGCAGCGACACCAGCGACCCGCACGCCTGCCGCTTCTTCGAACAACTCGCCCGGAGCGTCCATCAGCTTCCCGGCGGGCAGGCCTACTACCTCGGCCCGTTCATCGAAGACGACCGCTGCGCCGCCGCCGTCGACTTCGTGCTGCTCGACGCCCGCGAGGCGCCCAACCCTGCCGGCCTGCTGCTACGCTGGCGCGCTGCCCCCGCCGTGCCGGCCCGCCGGCCCGCCGGCATCGGGGCGCTCGGCGCATGGGTGAGCGCGCGCGCCGTGCCGGGCCTGCGCGACCCACGTTCGGCGGAGTCGCAGGCGCGCTATCTCGAAAAGCACCTGCGCGCGCTCCTCTACGACGCCGCCCAGGCGCCGCCCGCCGTCTTCGTGCATCGCTGGCGCGACGTCCGGACGCCGACGCCCTCGCCGGCCTACGACCTGGCCCGGCCTTACGAGCAGGGGTACGGGCTGCACACCGCCGACGACGTGCCCCGGCCCGCGCTCGACGTAGTGCGCGGCTTCTTCACCGGGCAGCAGACGGTGTTTGCCTTTCCGGCGGGCGAGGCGCCGGCCCAGGAGGTGCCTTGGCCCGTGCTCATCGGATGGCTGGCCCTCGTGCTGGTGGCGGCCTGCTACGCTCTCTCGCCCCGGTTTCGCTTCATGGTGGTGCGCTACTTCCAGGCGCACGGCTTTTACCGGGAAGCCATCCGCGAAGGGCGCGACGTGCTGCTGGGCGCGAGCGTCGTGCTGCTGGTGACGCTGGCCCTGAGCGTCGGCGTGCTCGGGAGCGCCCTGCTGGAGGCGGCGCGGCGGGAGCCGGTCTTCCAGCGGTTTTTCGAGGCCCTGCCCGGCCCGGTGCAGGTCGTCGGCGTGGCGCTGCTGGCGCAGCCGTGGATGCTGGTGCTGCTGATAAGCAGCGTCTACGCCCTGGGCGTGGCACTGTGGACCTCGCTGCTCTCGCTGGCCTCGCGCCGGCGGCAGCCGCTGGTACCGGGGCAGGTGCTGATGCTGGTGCTCTGGGTACGCTGGTCCTTCCTGCCGTTGATGGCCGGGGCCATGGTGGTGCCGTCGTTGCCGGCGGCGCTGCCGGTGGCGCTGGCGCTGGTCGCCTGCTGGATGCTCCTTACGCTCTACGCCATCGTGCGCACGCTCGTCGATTACGCCGCCATCACGTACGTGCCGGCCTACCAGGTGGCGCTCATCGGCCTGCTGAACCCGGTGGTGCTGCTGGGGGTGGCCGCCTTCGCCCTGGCACTCAACCGCGCGCCGATGCTGGCCTTCCTGTGGCACCTGGCCACGCGCAGTTGAGCCGTCAGCTATCCGCCAGAGAATCGTTGAGCTGGCCGCTGAGGGCGGGCAGCGGCACGCTGCCCGGCTGCGTCAGGCGTGCCCAGGTGCGGGCCGAGAAGTCGTTGAAGGGCTGCTTGTGGTGCAGCGAGCCGAAGTGCAGGGCGAAGGGCGTGGCCTCCAGGTAGTCGGAGCGGCGCATCAGCGTCGAGAAGAAGCGCAAAAAGAAACGCCGCGCCCGCTTGCCGGGCAGGCTGCGCAACTCGTAGATGAAGCGGTCGCAGTAGTACCGGCAGGCGACGTGCTCGAAGTCGGGGTCGTAGTCCGTCCAATCTTCGATAAAATCGAGTTGGGGGCTGTTGTAGCCCTGGTACCAGGGGAAGACCTGGAGGCCCAGGCGGCTCATGGCCATGGCCAGGCTCCACTCGCACGACTCTTCGCTGCGGCCTTCGTGCAGGCGGCTGCGGAAGTGCGTCTCGCGGCGGCGGTCCAGGTACGTCGAGGCCGTAGCGCAGACCTCTTCGAGCAGGGGGCGGTCCTGGGCGTAGATCATGCCGGCCTGCACGCGGGGCAGGTAGGTCAGCCCGAAGCGGCGCATGGTGCGGCGGCGGCGGTTGAGCAACATGTCGATGAGCACGCCGAAGTCCTTCGGCCCGCCGAAGTAAAAGTCGGCGCGGTCGAGGCCGGTGGCCGTCACCGGGTAGGCCAAGAGCTGCCGCCAGAGCGAGTCGGGCGGGCGGCACCAGACGACGTCCGCGTCCACGAAGAGCGTCCGCGCAAACGGCATGAACCGGTGCAGATGATGCTTGAAGCCGACGATGGACCGGTGGGCTTCGGGCAGATCCTCGATGAGAGCGAAGCGCGTGTCGAGGCCGTGACGTTCGAGCGCCTGCCGGTGCGCAGGCGGGCAGTAAAGCGCCACGGGCCGCGCAGCGTCGTGGCGGCGCAACGTCACCACCGAAGCCACCGCGTGACGCACGTACGTCTCGGGGCCGTAGGTATGGAGGACGTACCCTTCTTCAGGCGCAGGCATGTGCTGTCTTGCTGGCGCTGTCGGTAAGGCCGAACAGGGGAGCAGCCATCCCAAAAATAGTGCAAGAGACCCGAAGAGTTTCGACAACCCTTCGGGTCTGCTCGGTAAATGGCTCGTGATCTATGCCTCTACGCCCCGCCCGCCTAAGTGTTCTCGGAGGCCGCCGGGGCCGCCGTCAAGACTTCGCGGCCACCTTGTCGCGCTTCTTGTAGAGACTCTTCATCAACGCCTCGAAGCCTTTCTTGCGCACGACGCTCTGGAAGGAACGGGCGTAGCCCTCCACGGTGCCCACCTCGTCGAGGATGAGGTCGTAGACCCACCAGGCCTGGTCGTGGCGTCCGAGGATGTACTCCACGGCGGCCTGCCTGTCCTGATACGTGGTCAGCGTCTTGACGTAGGCGCTGTCGCCCACCACCGAGATCGTCTCGTAGGAGACCTTCGAGTTGTAGATGTCGAGGTCGGCCAGCGACTGCGAGCGCACGATGGTGCTGAAGACGTCGACGAACTCGTTGCGCTGCGCGGCGCTGAGGTCTTTCCAGAACGGACCCAGCGCCCGCCGTCCCATCTCGCGGAAGTCGATGGGGTCGTTGATGAGGTCTTCGACCTTTTTGCGCTGCTGCGCCGTGGCTCTCTTCGGGCTATCGAGCAGGGGTTTGATGGCGGCTTTGAGGTCGCGGTCGCGCTGTTCCATCATCGCGCGGATCTGCTGCGCCGCCGCCCGGTCGACGCTCTGGGCGCGCGCCGGCACGGCGAGGAGGCCGGCGGCCAGCAGGCCCGCCAAGAGCAGCGCCTGGCTTTTCTGTCGGATCGTGGTGTTCAGCATGGCAGACATTCTGAGGCAAAAGGGTGGGTGCAGGAACAGGCGTGCCGGTTTTTGGGGCGATGCCGGGTCGCCGGGGGATTAATCAACAAGCGTGCCGCTTTGGGCGCGGGCCGCCAGCGTGCCCGTGGTGTCGAAAAGACGCAGCACGGCCAGGTTGTAGCGGCGGACGGCCTCGTAGTACCGGGCCTCAAGTTCCAGGTTGGCCCGCACCGCCTTGACCAGGTTCTCGGTGTCGCCCAGTTCGAGGTCGAAGTTGATGTACTCCAGGCGCAGCCACTCCTTGCTGATCGTCAGTGACTTGTCCTGGGCTTCGAGCGCCGCCCGGGCCACGAGCAGGTCCCGGTAGGTTTTTTCGACTTCGAAGAGGATGAGCTGTTCGGCGCCTTCGAGCTGGTGGCGCACCTGCTCGCGCTGGGCGCGTGCCTGGTCGACGCGGGCGCGGGTCTGGAGGAAGTTGAGCTTCTGCCGGAAGCCCACGCCGGCGCGGAAGCTGCTGCCGCGAAAGGCGTCGCTGACGTAGGGGTTGGGCTGGCGGAAGCGGCCCGGCGCGTAGGCGTGGCGGGTCGAGAAGCCCAGGAACAGCTTGGGGAAATAATCCGAGCGCGCCACGGCGACGAGGGCGTCGCGGGCGGCGAGGCCGGCGCGGGCCTGCGCCAACTCCGGGCGGCCTTCGAGGGTAAGGTCGAGGTAGCGCTCCAGCGGTTCGGGCGCAAACGGAATCGGCGCGAGCACGTCGGTCTCGGGGACGACGACGGCGCCGGCAGGCAGCAGGAGCTGACGCGCCAGCGCCATGCGCGCCGTGAGGCGGCTCTGCGTGATCTCCACGACGCCGCGCTGGTACTCCTGCTCGGTGATCTGCACCTGGAACAGGTCGGCGTCGTCCATGCTTTCGTCGCCTTCGTCGCGCAGCCGTTCGATCTCGCGCTTGGCCTGTTCGAGCACGTTGCCGGTGCGTTCGGCCAGGCGGAGCAGTTCGTCGGTCAGCAGCACGTTGAAGTAGAGGTCGGCGGCGCGCAGGGCCACCTCCAACTCTTTGCGCGCCACGGCGGCCTCTTCCACGGCCAGGCCGTGGCGCGCTGCGCGGATGCTGCCGCCGAGTTCGCCCCAGGTGTAGAGTGGCTGGATGGCCTCGACCTCGATCTGGTTGAAGGGATGCAGGTCGTTCCAGTCGTTGCGCACGTCGGGGTCGAGGTAGAGCGCGTCGTCGGGCGTCTCCGGGTTGGGGCGTTCGAGGCCGGGGGCGACGGCGTGGGCCGTGGTGGCATTGAACTCGGTCAGGAAGCGGCTGGAGCGGGCCAGGCGGCTGCGGGCGTCGGCGAAGTCGCGCCCGGCGCGCACCTCACCCAGGTCGGGGCTGACTGCGAGGGCGCGCGTGATGACGGCCTCCAGGCTCAGCCGGAGGGTGTCCGGCGCCTGCGCCGCCGCCGCGCCGGGCACAAGCAGCACGAGCCAGAGCAGCAGCCGGCCTGTCGGCAAAGGGAGCGTGCGGTCGAACATACGCGGGAGGGGAAAGTCGAGGAAAGAGGGCGCCGGCAGGTTTCGAGCCGCCGCCGTGCCTGCCGAAGTAACGGGGCGGATCGACCGAGGCGGGTGCCTGTACGCGCCGCTTCCGGCAGGGGTTCGGCGGGCGTTTTACGGTAGCCGCGCGGCCAGGTCGTCGGGGAGCGGCCACGGGGCTTTCGGGAGGCGATCCCAGTCGAAACGCGCGACGAGGGCGGCGGCGGGGCAGCGGACGGCCTCGGGCAGCAGGCCCAGCGAAAAGCCGAGGTAGCCGGCCAGGGCGTCGGGCGGCACGCCGGAGGCGCGCAGCGCGCGGAGCGTCAGGCCCTCGTCGCGCTTCGAGAGCTTCTCGCCGGCAGCGTTGACCACGAGCGGGACGTGCGCGTAGGCAGGCCGCGCGCCGCCCAGGGCTTCGATGAGCTGGATCTGCCGCGCCGTCGAAGCCAGCAAGTCCTCGCCCCGCACCACCTCGCTGACGCCCATCAAGAGGTCGTCCACGACGACGGCGAGCTGGTAGGCGTAGGCGCCGTCGCGGCGCTTGAGCACGAAGTCGCCCACGGTGCGATCCACCTGTTCGCTGAGGCGTCCGTAGACACGGTCTTCGAACGTCACCGCCCGCTCGTCGACGCGGAAGCGGAGGGCGGCGTCGGAGGCCGTGCCGTTTTGCAGGGCGTCGAACCAGCCGGGGTCGAGGCGGCGGGGACGTAGCGCGGCGGGGTAGGGCGGCAGGCCCTCGTGGCCGTGCGGTGCCGTGGCGAGAGCGCGCAGGTCCTTGCGGGAGCGGCGGCAGGGGAAGAGGCGATCCTGTGCGTGCAGGTGCGCCAGCGCCGCCTCGTAGCGCGCGCTCCGTGCCGACTGCGCGTAGGGCGCGTACGGGCCGCCGAGGTCCGGGCCTTCGTCCCAGTCGAGGCCCAGCCAGCGCAGGTCGTCGAGGATGGCCTCGGCCATGCCGGGCACCGTGCGCGGCCCGTCGAGATCTTCGACGCGCAGGACGAACACGCCGCCGGCGGCGCGCACCGAGAGCCACGCCGCCAGCGCCGTGCGCGCGCTGCCCACGTGCAGCAGCCCCGTCGGCGAGGGCGCATACCGCCCGCGCACCCGGTCGGCAGGTTCGGGAAAGCGCAGCATGGAGGTTCGGCAGAAAAAATCGGGGCGCAACGGCAGGCCACACGCCGGTGCTTCAACGTGCGGGGCCGGGCGATGTTTGGAAAAGCCACGCCGCCGGCCCTACCTTGCAGCCGGTGCTTTCAGCCAAACCTTTCGTCCTCTTCGTCCGCATGGCCTTCTCCAACCAGCCCCAACAGCTCGGCGCCGTCTTGCAGGATCTCATCGACCGGCTCGGCCTGCGGCGCAAGATCGACGAGGCGCGCATCGTCGAGGCGTGGGCAGTGGTGGCCGGCCCGCAGATCAACGGCGTGACGGAGTCGGCGTGGGTTAAGGGCGGCACGCTCTACGTGCGGATCCACTCGGCGGCGTGGCGGCACGAACTGCACCTGCGGCGGCACGCCTGGCGCCGGCGCCTCAACGACCACCTCGGCGCCGACCTCGTCCGCGAAATCGTCTTCCGCTGACGGCACGCTCGAAGGCGTCGCCTCAAAAAAAGGGCACCCCCGGAAGGATCGATACCCTCCAGAGGTGCCCCTGTTTTAGCAGATCGCGGAACCGTTCAACAGGCTGGCGTCACTTCGTCAGCAGGAGGTGCCGCGTGAGGCTGCGTTGCGGCGCGTCGAACCGCACCAGGTAGAGGCCGCTGGAGAGGCCGCCCGCCTCGAAGCGTACCTGGTGCCGCCCTGCCGGCATCGAACCCTGGGCCAGCACGCGCACCAGGCGCCCCGTCACGTCGTAGACGGCCACGCGCACGTCGCCCTCCTGCGGGATCGTGAAGGTGATCGTCGTCGTCGGGTTGAACGGGTTGGGATAGGCGTCGAGCACGAGCGGCTCAGGAGCCGGGGTGACGCGGGCCGCCGCGCCGCCGTCGCTCGTCGAGTCGAAGGTCTGCCCGTCGTCTACGCACGTGCCTCCGCCCTGGTCGTGGGGCACGCACACCTGCACGGCGCCGGTGCACGTAGCGCCCTTGTCGTCGGCGGCTTCAAAGGAGATTTCGTAGACGCGCCCGTTGCCGCCGCCGGCGCGTTCGGCGCGGATGCCGGCGGTGGAGGTGCCTACGCCGCGCCCGTCGGGGGCGGTGTTGCCGTCGCCGTTGCCCGTGGCATCGACGGGTTCATCCTGCGTGATGCCCGTGACGGTGATCGTAATCGGGTCGCCGTCGGGGTCCGTCACGCCGGCGACGTTGACATTCCGCATCTTGTGGTTGGGCGGCCAGAGCCGGTCGGGGTTGGCGGCGGCGGCGGAGCAGTCCGGCGGCTGGTTGGCGAAGAACAAGATGGCTAGACCGGGTCCGCCAGGCCCCGGCAAAGAGAGGAACGTGTTGCAGGCATAGGTCAGGCCCGTGGTCGGGGGCGAGAAGTCCTGGATGCCTGTCGTCGAGCCGGAGCCTGCCTCGCCGTTGTTTCCGCCGGCCCTGTACTGATAGAGGAAGTTCGTGGTGGTGTTGTCGAGGATCACCTCGAACTCAAACGGGCCGCTGCCGAAGAAGTGGGTCGAGGCGTAGTGAAACACGTCACACGAACCACTGACGTTGGGGTCGGGGCAGGCCGGGAAAAACTCGTGGTAGACAGAACTGACCAGATCGTCGTGCAGCGGGTACATGCGCGCGCCGGGCGTGCCGAAGGGCGTACTGGGCGTGGCCGGCAGCGGGCAGTCGTTCGAGAGGTCCGGCCCGCCGTCGGCATTGTCGCCCAGGGCGATGTAGCCATTCGTAGCGGGGACTAAGGACGTGAAGCTCGTCCCATAGAAGGAGAACGGAGCGCCGAGCGTCACTGGCGCGAAGATGCCCGAGTTGATCGACGAGAGATCGTCGCCGCTGGCCACGAGCGTGCCGGTGGTCGAGATGTCGATGAAGCTGACGATCGGTCCGCCCGGCTCAGTGCTGTCGATAAACCGGTAGCCGAAGCCGTCGGGGCCGCCGGTCGCCATCGGCCTTTGGGCGTGCCCGTCTCCCAGGTCGAGCGCCTGGGTGCGCAGGGCGTCGCGGTGGGTCTGCTCGTAGCGCCGGAACGTGTCGACGGCGCGGTTCATGATTTCCAGACCGCCCGCCGTGGGCTTCGTGACGTAGGCTTCTTTGGCCATTTCGGCAGCCTCGTGCAGGTGCTCGTACTCGGCCTGCACCACGCGGGCGTCCTGGGCCTGCGCGTTCGTGCTCAACGCCAGCAGCAGCGCGCAAAGCCACGGAAGCACGCTAAGCGGGCGGAGACGGGTGGAAGTAGCTTGTGGATCCATGAGGGGATATCCGGTTTGTGCATGTGTAGGACGATGGGCCGACTTCTGCGTGCGCGCTGGCGGCATGCTCCTACGCTCAGGTACGCCGGGAGCAGGCGTGTTCCCCGATACTGTTCCTCGTCCACTACGCTGACTTTACTACATGAACGGCAGCAATACAACGACGAGCCTTCTCCTGCTTATGCTGACCTTTACTACATGAACGGCAGCAGTACAACGACGAGCCTTCTCCTGCTTATGCAGCCGATGTACAGCACCGGGCCGATCTTCTTTCTCGCCCGGCAGAACAGCCCGGATCTATGTTAGCTCCACCAGCGGGCTATCTGTCGCAATAATAATAAATAACCCAACAAAGTCAAGCCGGCTCGAACTTATTTTTTTCGGGGATCGTGGGCCATAGCGCATCCTGTACCGGGAACCAACACAGGCGCTTGCTATAAGCAGAGAATCCCACCCCACCCAGCCCGCGGAGGCGACTATGAAAATTCGCGTAGCCGACATTCTCCGGCACAAAGGCAAACGCAGTCGCGTCGTCACCATCGGACGCTCGGAGACCGTCTACGACGCCATTGCCCGCATGGTCGAAAACAACGTCGGGTCGATCCTGGTGACCGACGAGGACGAGGTCTGCGGCATCTTCACCGAGCGCGACTATCTCCGGCGCATCATCCTGCAGGGCCGCACCTCCAAGACCACGCAGATCGATGAAGTGATGACGGCCGACATCGTCTGGGTCGATCCCGGCTTTGACGTCGAGGAGTGCATGGCCATCATGACCCAGAAAAAGTGCCGCCACCTCCCGGTGCTCGACGACGGCAAACTCGCCGGCGTGATCTCCATCGGCGACTGCGTCAAGGAGATCTCCAACGAAGCCAAAGCGCGCGTCCAGTACCTGACGGGCTACATCACCGGGCAGTATCCCGCCTGAGGAGCGAGGCGGCCTGCCCCGTCGCTCCACCTCCGCTTTTCGTCAACGAAAAAGCCCGGCCGCGCTGTGCGACCGGGCTTTTTGGCTTTGCTTCTTTACTTTCGGGCAGGGCCGATCATTTCACCAGTGTCACGCGCTGCGTCTTGGCGAACGAGCCGGCGCTCAGGCGCACGAAGTAGACGCCCGTGGGCAGATCCCGGGCTTGCCATGTCACCTGATGTCGCCCGGCGGTCATCGGCTCGTCGAGTAGCCTCGCCACGCGCCGGCCCAGCAGGTTGTAGACCTCTACGCGCACGTGCGTCGCTTCCGGCAAGCCGAACGGAATCACCGTCTCCGGATTGAACGGGTTGGGATAGTTGGCACCCAGCTCGTACGCGGCCGGGATGCCCTCGGCGCCCTCGCGCACGATGCTCGTGGCCTTGCCGCCGCTGCTGACGTTGATCGTGGCGCGGGCCTCGTCGTCCTCGCCCCGATCCAACGCGCCGTTGCCCGTCTCCGAGTCGGGGTCCGGCAGGTGGCTCTCGAGCACTTCGGCCCGGTTCGTGATCTCGCCCGAACCCTCCACACGCGCCGTGATCGTCAGTGTGGCCGAGTGACCGTCGCGCAGCGCCCCGACGATCCACACGCCCAGCGAGTCGTTGTACGTGTCCGTCGGGTCGCTAAAGGCCGCTGCGACGAAGGCCAATCCGGCGGGCAGCAGGTCCATCACCTTGACGCCCGCCGTGATGTTAGGCCCGCTGTTGGTCACCACGAGCGTGTAGACGATCTCCTCGCCCGGCGCGGGCGTCTCGTTATCGACGGTCTTCGTCAGGCTCAGGTCCGCCCGGAAACGGTTCGGATCGGGCACGTCCCGGCCTAGCTTGGCCCCGGCCAGGTTGTTGCGCAGGTTCTGGTCGGGCTGATCTGCGCTGACGACTTCGATCAGGTTGAGGATATTGATGGTCGAGGGGGCGCTCACGCGCAGCGTCAGCATCGCCGTTGCGCCGGCGTCCAGGTTGCCGACGGTCCACAGACCGGTCCCCGCGTCGTAGGTGTCCGTCGGATCGCTCTTCTCGACGCTCAGCAGCGTCAGGCCGTCGGGGAGGCTGTCTCGCACGACCACCGAGGTGGCGTCGCTCGGCCCGTGGTTGATGACCTTGAGCACGAAGGTGGCCTGCACCACGCCCGCGTCCTCGGCGAAGGCCACCAGCGTCTTCTCGACCTCCAGGTCGGCGGCCACCGGCGTGAGCTTCACCTCGGCGTAGTCGTCGCCCTGGTTGTCGCCGGGCACCGAGTCGGGGTCGGGCAGCGACGACTTCGTCACCTGGGCGGCGTTCGTGACCGGCTCGGTGGTCTCCACGCGCGCCGTCAGGTGCAGCGTGTCGGGCACGCCGACGAAGAGGCCGCCGACGCGCCAGCGGCCCGTGGACGGGTCGTAGTCGCCGCCGGCGTCGTCGCTGACGTAGGCCAGGCCCGCCGGCAAAAGGTCGCGGACTTCGACCTGCGTGGCCGGGTCGCCCGGCCCGTCGTTGCGCACGACGATCTCAAAGGTGACCAGGCTGCCGAAGTCGGGCGTGGTCGTCGTGGCGGTTTTGGTGATCGAGAGGTCGGCCTTGACGTCGATGGGCGTCTCGGTGGCGTCGCCCGCGCCGGGGGTGTCCGGGTCGTCGGTGGGCACGTCCGGCTCATCGTCGCCGGTGACGAAGCCCTGGTTGCGGACCTTGCCGAGGCCGCCGGGGAAGGGATCGTTGACCGTCACGTCGAAGGTCACCGTCAGCATCGAGGTGGTGCCGCCGGCGCCGTCGAGCATCGCCAGGTCCACCTGCACCGACGTGTCGCCGCCGCCGTTGCCCGTGGTGACGGTGCCGGCGGTCGTCGTCACCGAGCCGACCACGAGCGTCGTGTTGGCGTCGGGCGTGTCGGTGAAGACCATGTTGGCGACGCCCTGATCGCCCGTGTTTTCGATCTCGACGAGGTAGCGGATGGTGTCGCCGGGGTCGGCCTGGCCGTCGCCGTCGTTATCGACCACGAGCGTGTCGCGCTTGGTGGCCATCAGGTCGCTCATCGCCACGACCGGGGTGGCCGTCGAGTCGCCCGCAGCAGCGGTGTCCGGATCGTCGGTCAAAACGTCGCCGTGGTTGGCCGCCGTCACGCGGCCCTGGTTGAAGACGCTGTCGACGCCCGCCGGGATGGGGTTGTCGATGGTGGCCTGGAACATGATCGTCGCCGTAGAGTCGGCGCCCGGCAGCGTGCCCAGGTCCACCACGACGGTCGTGTCGCCGGGGTTGTTGCCCGTCGTGACGGTGCCCTGGCTGGTCATCACCGAGCCTTCGATGAGCGTCAGGTAGGCGCCGAGGGTGTCCGAGAAGGCCACCGAGGCGGCGTTGCGGTCGCCGCTGTTGGTGACCTCGACGGTGTACTTGAGCGTGTCGCCCGGCATCGGGTCGAGGTCGTCGAAGTCGATCAGCGAGTCGGCCTTGGTGGCGAGCAGCAGGGGCGCGGCCGTCACCAGCGTGGCCGTCGAGTCGTCCACGGCGCCGGTGTCCGGGTCGTCGGTCGGCTGTCGGATCGGGTTGCCGCTCATGTCGAGCAGGTTGTCGGCGGTGACGAAGCCCTGGTTGCGCACCGAATCGACGAAGGCGGGGAAGGGCCGGTCGATGGTGGCCCGGAACATGATCACGGCGTCGGGCGGGCTACCGCTGTTGTCCACGTCGCCCAGGTCCACCTCGACGGTGGTGTCGCCGGGGTTGTTGCCGGTGGTGACGGTGCCCTGGCTGGTCGTCACCGAACCTTCGACGAGCGTCAGGTTGGCCCCCAGGGTGTCAGTGAAGACGGTGTTGATGCCCAATCCGCCGGTGTTGGTGATCTCGATGGTGTACTTGAGCGTGTCGGCGGGGTTGGCCTCGCCGTCGCCCGCGCTGTCGAGCAGCGAGTCG
>JBFGTT010000022.1:0-14336 GCA_041565995.1 Rhodothermales bacterium | reverse complement strand
GTCGCGGTCGGCGGTCGAAAAGACCGCGACGGTGCGCAGCCCCATCTCGTGGCAGGTGCGGATGATGCGAAGCGCGATCTCGCCCCGGTTGGCGATGAGAACCTTTTTGATCATTGCGGAATGCAGATTGCGGCTTGCGGAACGCACGTTCGAACAGAACCCTCCGCACTCCGACCTCGCCGATCCAATAGCGCATCAGGCCGGCTCGACCACGAACAGGGGCTGGTCGTACTCGACCGGCTCGGCGTTTTTGACGAGCACCTGCTTGACGGTGCCGGCCACCTCGCTCTCGATCTCGTTCATCAGCTTCATCGCCTCGATGATGCAGAGCAGGTCGCCGGGCTTGACGCGGTCGCCGACCTGGACGAAGGGGTCGGCGTCGGGGGCGGGGGCCTCGTAGAACGTGCCCACGATGGGCGCGCGCACGACCAGGTCGGTGGCCGCCGGGGCTGGCGCGGCTTCTTTCGGGGCCGGTTCCGGAGCGGAGGCCGGTCCGGGAGGCGACGCCTGCGGTGGGGGCGGCGGGACGTAGGCGGGCGGTGGAGCCTGCGGATAGCTCCCCGCCGGCGGCGGGTACACCGGCGGGGCATAGTTGAAGCCGTAGGGCGGCCCATACCCCGGCGGGGCCTGCACCATCACCGTCGAGGCGTTCTTGCGTACCACGAGCTTGAAATCGTCCTCCTCGATTTCGACCTCGGCTACGCCGCTCTGGGCGACGATACTCAGCAGTTCCCTGATTCGCGCAAGATCCATTTTTCGATTGCGGATGTCGGATTGGGGATCGAGGACCGGGCCGTGCAAAACAGCTTCGCAATCCCAACCCGCAATCCAAAAAGGTTACGCTTTGGCCGTCGATACGCGCGTGATGTACTCGCCGGTATCGGTGTTGACGCGGACCATGTCGCCCTCTTCGAGGAACAGCGGCACCTGCACCACGGCGCCGCTTTCGAGCGTGGCGGGCTTGGTGGCGCCGGTGGCGGTGTCGCCGCGCAGGCCGGGGTCCGTCTGCACCACTTCCAGCTCGACGCTCTTGGGCACTTCGGTGGTCAGCGGCTGCTCGGTGTCGGCGTGGAAGATGATGTCGATGACCCCGCCTTCTTTGATGTAGGCGCGCTTGTCGACGCGGCCGGGCGGCAGGGAGAACTGCGCATAGGTCTCGGTATTCATGAAGTGCAGGCCGAGGTCGTCCTCGTAGAGAAACTGGTGCGGGCGCCGTTCCACGCGCGCCTCCTCGACTTTCTCGCCCGCCCGGAACGTGTTGTCGACGACGCGTCCGTCGCGGACGTTTTTGAGCCTGGTGCGCACGAAGGCGCCGCCTTTGCCCGGCTTGACGTGCATGAACTCGACGATTTGCCAGACGTCGCCGTTCCAGATCATCGTAAAGCCGTTGCGGAAATCGCTGGTGTCTGCCATGATGGGTGCTGCACGAAGTTGATACGGCGTGGTCAATATACCGTGCCCGGCGCGTTGCTGTCAATTTCGGCGCGGGACGGCCGGAGGCATCAGCAACGCACAGCCATCGCCGGTTGTCCCCGCTCACGGATATTTCATGGGGGAAGCGCGCGGGGGACCAGGGTATGGGAGCACGGGGGGTTGGGAGAAAAAAATATCGTAGCTGCCTCCTCCCTACTTTTTGAAGCGTTGGATGAGTTGCTCGATCTGTACGTCGGGCAGGGGCAGCGTGGCGGAGGTAACGGGGGCGGCAACCGGCTCGGCCTTCGGGGCGGCAGCGGGCGGAGCCGGTGCAGACGCAGCGGGGCGCTCCGGCGCGGCGGGGTTGCCCGCGCGGGCCAGCAGCCGCGCCTCGATCTCGTCCATCCAACTCTTCGCCGGAGCCGCCGGCGTGCCCGTGGGCCGCTGTTGCTTCCGCTCGGCTCGCTTCCCTGCTCCCTTCTCCCCCTTCCCCACGTTGACAGGATCCGTCTCGAAGGCCAGGCGCTTGACGTTCAAGAGGTGCATCGGCGAGATGTTGTCGCTGGTGATGGAGCCGCCGAGGGTGCCCGGCCCCAGCGTCATGGCCGGGAAGAGCCGGTTGGTGTAGCCGACGGAGCCGAGCGCCGCCACGGTGTTGACGACGATGCGCATGCTGGGCTTTTGCAGCGCAAAGGCTTCGATGACCGGCTCGCTGGTGCAGTGCAGGGCCAGCGTGTGGCCGATGCCGCCGAAGTGGAGCACCTCGATGCAGCGGTCGCAGCCGGCCTGCCAGCCGTCGGCGGTGTAGAACGAGAGGATGGGCGAGAGCGTCTCCATCGAGAGCGGCTCCTCGCGGCCCACCTTGTCGACCTCGCCGACGAGCGCGCGCGTGTCCTGCGGCACCGAGAAGCCCGCCATCTGGGCGATGCGATGCGGCGCCTGGCCTACCTGCTCGACGTTGAAGCGGCCCGTCTTGAAGAGCAGGCGGCGCACCTTGTCCTTCTCCTCGTCGTTCATGAAATGCGCGCCTTCGCGCTTCATGGCCTCCACCAGGCGGGCCTTGATGGGATAGTCGGCGATGACGCTACGCTCGGTGGAGCAGAGCGTGCCCCAGTCGAAGGAAGCGCCGTAGAGCAGGTCGGCGGCGGCTTTCTCGACGTCGGCGGAGCGGTCGACGTAGACGGGCACGTTGCCGGAGCCGACGCCGTAGGCCGGCTTGCCCTTCGAATAAGCGGCCTTGACCATCGCCGAGCCGCCGGTAGCCAGGATGAGGTCGGTGTCGGGGTGTTCGAGCAGGGCGTTGGTGCCGGGTAGCGCCACGGTGGTCATGCACCCGAAGAGGCCCTTCGGCGCGCCTGCCGCGTAGGCGGCCTCCGCCACCACCTTGAGGGCTTCGGCGGTGCAGCGCACGGCGCGCGGGTGCGGGCTCATCACGATGGCGCAGCGCGCCTTGGCCGCGATGATGGCCTTGTACATGGCCGTCGAGGTGGGATTGGTCGAGGGGATCAGCGCGGCGACGACGCCCATCGGCGTGGCGATCTCCCAGATCGTGTCGTTTTCGAGCTTGCGGATGACGCCGGCGGTCTTCATGCCGGCCATGCGCTCGTGCAGGATCCGTGTGGCGAAGAGGTTTTTGATCTTTTTGCTCTCGGGGCGTCCGAAGCCCGTCTCTTCGTGGGCCAGGCGCCCCAGGCGCTCGGCCTCCTGCTCGCCGGCGCGCGCCATGGCCGCCACGACGCGGTCCACCTGCTCCTGCGTGAACGTCTTGAAGTGCTGCTGTGCCTCGTGCGCCTGCCGCACCAGCGCCCGCGCTTCCTGGATCGACTGAAGGTCCTGGTCCATCGGTTCTGCCCGTGGTGGGCCGCCTGCCTCGGTGGTAGGGATGTTGCCTAATATGCGTCTTTGGCGCTACCGATTCAACTGCCGCCGCGCCGGCGAGGGCCGGGTCGGCGCCCGCAGGCCGGGCTGAAGGCCCTCGGCAGCAACTTTTTGCGCGCCCTGCCGGTTTTTTTTCACAATGCCAACCCGACTTTTGGGAATTCTTACGTTAAACTAATACTGGATGCCATGCCTGCAAAAGTCCTGCACCCGTCGTACCTCCAGAATCCTTAGTCCACTAAAACGTACATGGACCACGCCCAGCAACCGATCGACGAATACACGCTGGCGGCGTTCCTGTCGGGCACGCTGCCCGAGGATCGACGCCGGGAGGTAGTTGCGTATCTGGCTGACAACGCCGACGCCCGCGAGCTCCTGTGCATGGCGCAAGAGGCCATGGAGGCAGCCCGCGAGCCGGTCGTCGAACCCTTCGAGGTACCCTCTGCTGCGCCGCCTCGGACGGCCTCCCCGCCGCCGAGGGCGCTGCCTCGCCCGGAGCGTCCCGCCCGACGCCTGCAACGCCTGCGCCGGGTGGCCACGGCCGCGCTCATGGTGGTCGTGTTGGGTATCGGCCTGCACCTGGGCCTGCGCCTCAACCAGGACACCCTGCGTGGCGGCGAACCCGACCAGGTAACCGACCTGACCGTGCGCGTGGCCAAGCGCGCGCTGCAATTCCAGTGGAACCAGATCCCCGACGCCTACTACTACCGCCTCGTCGTCTGGGACCCGCTGGAGGCCGACGTGGTGGCCCAGCACGAGACGCGCTCGATCCGCCTGGGCCGCGACGACGCCTTCGTGCTCTCGCTGCACTCGAAGCTCTTGCCGAGCCGTCCCTACAAGGTCCGCGTCGATGCGATGGACGTGCAAAACCGGCTCATTCAGAGTTCGCCGCTGGTCGAGTTCAGCCTCAACGAATGAGGGCGCCTCGCTGCCCCGTCCCCACAGTAGAGCCTTCGATCTGCCGAGGTCGAAGGCTTTTCTATGGCCCGTCGCCGGCCCTCTGGCGGGGCGTCCACGTCTCAAACGGGGATCCAGACCGGTCCCAATCTGGAACGCCGTCCGCCCGCTCCCCCGCCGCATCGCCCAAAAACAGCCAATTGCCGCGCTTCCCGAGCGCGCCGCGCAACCCGGCATGTGGTTTGTTTGAGTCGTTGTTTGAGCAATCTATCCCCAGTTGCGCGTAGATCATGGATTCCACCGGAGCGCCCCGCACCCTCTCCGGTACGGACGAGGCGGAGACGGAGATACCCCTGAAGCCAAGGCCCCTGCCCGACGCCGGGCACAAGGGCGCCGGGGCGCCGCCTTCGCCCCGCACCAGGCCCCACGACCGCGACGCCTTTAGCCTTCGCTTGCAGCAACATTTCCACCAGCATGCCGTCAACGGCACGCCCTTCCTGCTGCTGGCCCTGCGCGGCGACGCCGAAGCCGCCCGCTCGCTCGACTTCCCGCTGCTCTACGAGGCCGCGCGCCGGCTCCTGGACGAGCACGACGACTGGTTCGTGGACCTGCCCGGCAAGCGCCTCGTGGTGCTGCTGGCCCGCAGCCGCGAGGCCGACGCCCACCGTTTCTTCGCCCGCCTCAAACAACGCCTGCTGCGCGAGACGCCCCAGCAGGCCCAGGCCTACCTCCACGCCGTCACGGCCATCGTCGTGCCCAACGGAGGACGCTTTCAGAACGCCGAAGACTTCCTCAGCGTCGCCCTCGACGAAGCGTAAGCGGACGAAGACGCCCGGCGAAGCCCCGCCTTGCTACCGGAACTGTTTCTCCCGCGCCAGCACGGCGCCCAGGTCGGTGACGCCGACGGGGCCGGGGTGGTAGCGCAGCGGTTCGCCGTAGGCGGCACCGATGGCGTGGCCGTAGGTACGCGCCTGCGCCTCAATCCACTCGAAAAAACCCCGGTTGGATACGAACGTGTCGGGCTCGTCGTCGGCAGGCGTATAGGCCGGGTTGAAGAATTGCGAGGCGAAGGCTTGCAGCGCCCGGATGCGCTGATCCCACACGTCCGTCACGTCCACCACGAAGGTCGGTTCGAAGGGGATGGATTGCATGTAGTGGAGCACGTGATGGGGCCGCCAGGGCTGCTGGGGCGTGCCGTCGTCCTCGTGCGTCTCCACTTTGCGCAGGCCGGCGTAGAAGAAGGCGTCGAGGGCGAGGCGGGCGGCGGCGCCGTGGTCCGGGTGGCGGCAGACGGGGGCGTTGACGAGGGCGATGTGGGGCCGGTAGCGCCGCACCGCGCGGATCACGCGCAACCGGTTGGGCCTGGTGTTGGCGATGTCGCCGTCCGGAAGGCCGAGGTTTTCGCGGGCGGCCAGCCCGATGATTTCGGCGGCCTGCCGGGCCTCCTCCAGGCGTCCTTCGGGCGTGCCGCGCGAGCCGAGTTCGCCCCGCGTGAGGTCGACGATGCCGACGCGGTAGCCCTGGCGAGCCAGCAGGCACACCGTCCCGCCCGCGCTCAGTTCCACGTCGTCCGGGTGCGCCGCGAAGGCGAGCACGTCGAGCTTGGGGATTTCGGATTGCGGATTGCGGATGGGCATACCCCTTTTGAACTTTTTGATCGTCGGGTCAAAAAATTCAAGTAGCGACGAAGTTGACGATGCGTCCGGGGACGTAGATTTCGCGGCGCATGGTCTTGCCGTCGAGGTGGCGCGAGACGTTTTCGTCCTGCCGGGCCGCCTCCAGCACCCGTTCTTTCTGGGCGTCGGCGGGCACCTCGATGGTACCGCGCACCTTGCCGTTGACCTGCACGGCGATCTCGATGGTGTCTTCGCGCAGGTGTTCTTGCCGAGCTTCGGGCCAGGGTTCGTAGGCCAGCGAGGCGGCGTGGCCCAGGCGCTGCCAGAGTTCTTCAGCCAGGTGCGGCGCGAAGGGGCTCAGGAGGAGCACGAACGCCTCGGCGACGGCCTTCGGCAGCACTTCCCACTTGTTGACGGCGTTGACGAACTCCATCATGGCAGCGATGGCCGTGTTGAAGCGCAGGCCCTCGACGTCGTCGGTCACCTTGCGGATGGTCTGGTGTAGCAGGCGCAGTTGCTCCTTCGTGGGCGGGGCGTCCTGCACGCTCGGCTGCAGCGCGTCGGTGTCTTCATCGACGACGAGCCGCCAGACGCGGTTGATGAAGCGAAACGGCCCTTCGACGCTGCGCGTGCTCCAGGGCTTGACCTGTTCGAGCGGCCCCATGAACATCTCGTAGAGCCGGAAGGCGTCGGCGCCGTAGGTGCCGATGACGCTGTCCGGGTTGACGACGTTGCCCCGGCTCTTGCTCATCTTGAAGGCGCGGGCGTCCACCTCCACGTCCGGGTGCGCCTTGAGCACGAAGCGGTCGCCGCGCTTGGTCACGGCGTCGTCGTCGACGCGGCGGGCGCGCACGGCGTGGCCCGTCCGTACGTCCACGCCGTCCTGCACGTGCGCGGCGGAGACGAGCGTTTTGTGGGCGGCGTCGCGGAAGACGGTGAACTCCATCTCGCCCAGAATCATCCCCTGGTGGACGAGCCGGAGGAACGGCTCTTTGCTGGAGACGACGCCGGCGTCGTAGAGGACTTTGTGCCAGAAGCGGGCGTAGAGCAGGTGCAGCACGGCGTGCTCGGCGCCGCCGATGTAGAGGTCCACCGGCATCCAGTACTTTTCCTTTTGGGGATCGACGAGGCGGTCGGGGTTGTGCGGGTCGATGTAGCGCAGGTAGTACCAGCACGAGCCGGCCCACTGCGGCATGGTGTTGGTCTCGCGCACGGCGGGCTGGCCCGTCTCCGGGTCGGTGGTGTGGAGCCAGTCGGTGGCCGTGGCCAGGGGGCCTTCGGGCGAGCCGCTCGGCTCGAAGGCGGCCAGGTCGGGCAGCGTCACCGGCAGCGCGTCATCGGGCACGGGCCGGGGCTGTCCGTCGACGAAGAGGACCGGAAACGGTTCGCCCCAGTAGCGCTGGCGCGAGAAGAGCCAGTCGCGCAGCTTGTAGTTGACCTTGCGGCGGCCCTTGCCGTTTTCCTCCAGCCAGTCGATGATGGCGCGCTTGGCCTCGTCGATGGGGAGGCCGTTGAGGAAGCCGCTGTTGATGGCCGGGCCGTCTCCCAGGTAGGCGTCGCCGTCGAAGTCGTCCGGGGGTTGGACGGTGCGGACGATGGGCAGGCCGTAGACTTCGGCGAAGGCCCAGTCGCGGTCGTCCTGGCCGGGCACGGCCATGATGGCGCCGGTGCCGTAGGAGGCCAGCACGTAGTCGGCCACCCAGATGGGAACGTCCTCGCCGTTGGCGGGGTTGCGGGCGTAGCCGCCGGTGAAGACGCCGGATTTCTCCTTCTGCAACTCGGTGCGTTCGAGGTCGCTTTTGCGAGCGGCTTCCTGGCGGTAGGCCTCCACGGCGGCGCGCTGCGCCTCGGTCGTGAGGCGTTCGACGAGGGCGTGTTCGGGGGCGAGCACCATGTAGGTGGCGCCGAAGACCGTGTCCGGGCGCGTGGTAAAGACGCGGATGTGCTCCTGCGGCAAGCCCACCACCGGGAAGTCGATTTCGGCGCCTTCGCTCTTGCCGATCCAGTTGCGCTGCATCTCTTTGGTGCTTTCGGGCCAGTCCAGTTCGTCCAGCCCGTCGAGCAGGCGCTCGGCGTAGTCGGTAATTTTGAGGACCCACTGGCGCAGGGGCCGCCGCACGCAGGGATAGCCGCCGATCTCGCTCTTGCCGTCGATGACTTCTTCGTTGGCGAGCGTCGTGCCCAGTTCGGGGCACCACCAGACGGGCTTTTCGTCCTGGTAGGCCAAGCCGCGTTCGTAGAGTTTGAGGAAGATCCACTGGGTCCAGCGGTAGTAGGCCGGGTCGGTGGTGTTGACTTCGCGGTCCCAGTCGTAGGAGAAGCCCAGCGCCTTGAGCTGGCTGCGGAAGCGTTCGACGTTTTGCTCGGTGGTGAGGCGGGGATGGGTGCCGGTCTTGAGCGCGTACTGCTCGGCGGGCAGGCCGAAGGCGTCCCACCCGATGGGGTGGAGCACGTTAAAGCCGTTCATGCGCTTGTAGCGGGCGACGATGTCGGTGGCGGTGTAGCCTTCGGGATGGCCCACGTGCAGCCCCGATCCGCTCGGATAGGGAAACATGTCGAGCACGTAGCACTTGGGCCTGGCGGGGTCGAGGTCGTCGGGCGTGCGGAAGGTTTTGTGGGCCTCCCAGTACTGCTGCCACTTTTTTTCGATCTCGTTGAACGGGTAGGCGGCCATCGGGGTGGAATCGGGTTGGGCGGGGGATGGAGACAGCGAGCGGCCTTGCCCGGCCAGCGCCGGCTGAACCGTGTAACCTACGCTTGCGCCGGCAAAGCGCCCCTGAGGATCTTTGAAGAATTGACAGAAAACCTATGCAGCGATCCCCCCGAGCCGGGGGAGCAGAGGGGGCCGGCGCCGCGTGCGCGGGCTGCGCGCCCCGGCGCGGAGGCGGTCGAAGACGGGCCGGATGGAAACGAAGACGGTCATCAGGGCGCGGAGGATCTGAGCTTTATGAGAGGGAAAATACGCCCTGCCGCGCCGAAAAGTTCACGTCCGGGCACTTACGTCTGCCGGCGCCGCAGCAGCGCCACGCCCAGCAAGACGAACAGCAGGCCTTGCAGCGCCGCGACGTTGGTGAGGCCGCCGCAGAGGCCGCCGCCGTCGTCGTCGGGCAGCAGGTCGAGGGCGTCGAGGGCGTCGAGGTCGGCGCGAGCGTCTTCGAGGCGGGCCGTACGGGAGCAGAAGCTCGCGTGCAGCTCGCCCTCGGCCCGGTGGGCGTAGACGAGGTAGCGCCGCCCCTGCTCGAACGGGAAGCCGCAGCCGATCTCGCCCTGCGCCGTCCACACCGCGACGGTTTCGACGAAGACGCCTTTGAAGGGCCGCTCGACGCGCAGGGTCACGTGCCGCAGCGGAAATTCGCCGCCGATCTCTTCGATGCCGATCACTTCGCCCACGAAGACGGCGTCGGCCTGTTGGAAGGCCTCGCGGGGCGGCGGGTTGGGCACGCAGGTGCACGCGCCGGCAGGCGGCGCCGCCACCGCGCTGACGACCAACACGCCGAAGATCATCACCAGGCCACGCATAGCGTCACCCCTACGTCTGGTTAAAGGCGCCCTGATCTGTGCAGTACGCCGGAAGAAGGTGCCATACCCATGCCCTTTTTTTTGCCCTTTTTGCAGTACATTACCCGGCAGCATGCCTGCTAATTCCTCAACATCCTTCAGACCGCGAGGTTGCACGATGATCCAGCGCGCCGCGCTCGTGGTGAGCCTGTGCCTGGTGGTCGCCCCGCTGACGGCCCGCGCCCAGGCGCTGCCCGGCGCCAAGGAAAGCCGATACCGGGGCCTCCACCTGGGCGTCTCTGCCGGGGTTAACTTCTCCGACATCCGCAATCCGTACGACTTCCCGGATCCGCAGATCCATCACGGCGTGGCGGCGGGCGCCAGCTTCGGCCTGCTCGTCGGCTATCAGTTCGACGACACCTTCGCCCTGCGCACCGGCCTGCATTACAGCCGCCTGGGCCGCCAGGCCGAAGAGACGTTTCGCATCGAAGGCCGCGACGTGCCCATCGAAAAGACGGTCGACCTGGATTACGTGCAGGTGCCGGTGCTGCTGCGGCTGAACATCGGGCCGTCGCTGACGGGGTTCTACACGCAGTTCGGTCTCCAGTACAGCCGCCTTCAGCAGGCGCGCGTGGTCCGCAACGGCCAGGGGCAGGATACCGACCGGCTCTTCAACGACACCGAACTGGGCCTCGTGCTCGAAGTGGGCGCCGGCTACGCCTTCACCGGGCCGTTCTACGTCACGCTCGGGCTGCGCGGCTACCTGGGTTTTACCGACATCAACCACAAAGACCTCGAAACGACGGGCTTCCTCGTGGGCAAGTCGCAGAACGTGGCCGGGGGCCTGCACCTGGCGCTCAACTACCGGCTCACGCGCCGTCCCTGAGCGGCTGATGCATCGACGAAGCCGGATCTCGTCCACACGTCCATCCCTCCCTACGTCCACCCATGTCCGACCTGAAAGCCATCCTTACCGACGCCCGGACGATAGCCGTGGTGGGCTGCTCCGATAGCCCCTGGCGCACCAGCTACGCCATCGCCCGCTACCTCCAGGATCACGGCTATCGGATGATCCCCGTCAATCCCAACATCGAGGCGTGCCACGGCGAAAAAGCCTATCCGGATCTGCAAAGCCTCCCCGACGAGGTGCGCGTGGACATCGTCAACGTCTTCCGCAACGCCGCCCACACCGCCGAGATGGTGCGCATGGCCGCCGCCTACGCCGAGGCGACGGACACGAGGCCGGTCGTCTGGACGCAACTCGGCGTCTCGTCGGGCGAGGCGGAGGCGCTGGCCGAGGCGGCGGGGCTGCCTTACGTCAGGAACCAGTGCATCAAGGTGCAGCACGCGCGGCTGCTGGGCAGGTAGGGGGCAAGCGGGTTCGAGTGTTTGCGTGTTCGAGTGTTCGGATGAAAAAACGCTAACACTCGAACACCTTAACACCTCAACACCTTAACACGCTCACAGGTCGGCGTCGGGCTGGATGCCGGTGATGCCGTGGGCCACCATTTCCGAGACCGCCGAGATGGTCGCGCACGGGTTGGAGCCGACGGCTGTGGGCACGATGGCGCCGTCGGCCACGTAGAGGCCCCGGTAGCCGAAGACCTGCCCGAAGGTGGCGCGGTCGGCGCTGGTGACGCCCTGCGACGGATCGTCGGCCAGGACGCACCCGCCCAGGTTGTGCACGCTGATGTTCTTGCGAAAGGGCTTGAACCAGGTCGGCAGCGGGAAGAAATCTTTGGCTTCGAGGGTTTTCGAGAACTGCTTGCCGGCCTCAACGATGGCGTTGTAGAGGTCGATGCTGTCCTTGTAGGGCCAGTCGACGTTGACGCGGCCCTGGTCGTCGAGGGTCATGACGCCGTTGGCCTTGTCGACGCCGGAGGTCAGCAGCAGCGCGCTGTGGAACGTCAGCTTGCTGTCGAGCAGGTCGCCCAGGGCAATGCCGACGCTGCCGGCGCTGCGGCCCGTGATCCATCGCAAGACGAGCTTGACGAGCGTGCGCCAGATCAGGCGCAGCCACAGGTAGTCCGGCTTAATGCCCTCGACGAACCAGGCCAGGAAGGGTGGATAGCTGGCATCTTCGATGAGGAAGGCGTGGTCGCGGTTGAAGTTTTCGAAGAGGTTGAAGCTGATCACGCGGGTGATGACCGGCCCGTAGTTGGGATTGACCGGCTTCTTGCTGCCGACGATGATGCTGAGGAAGTCGCCGTTGCCGGAGTAGCGGGTGCCCAGGCGGTCGTTGATGTTAGGGAGGGTCTGGTAAACCTGCTTGCAGCGCAGCAGCAGTTCGGTGGAGCCGAGCGCGCCGGCGGAGACGACGACGCGGTTGGTCAGGGCGTGGCCCTCGCGTGGGTTGCCGTGCTTGAGATCCTGAAAGTAGACTTTGTAGCCGTGCGTGCCGTCGGCGGCGGGGTCGTCCTGGCCGTCTTCGTTGACGGGCACGATCTTCTCGACCAGGTGCTCGGTGCGGACGGTGGCGTCGTAGCGGTTTTCGGCCACGAAGAGGTAGTTGAGGTCGAGGGTGTTCTTGGCCTGGTAGTTGCAGCCGGCGTCGCATTCGGCGGAGTAGGTGCAGGAGGTCTGGAGGGCGCCGTAGCGGTTGGTGTCCTGCACGCCGATGTCCAGCGGGTTGTCGAAGTCGTTGCCGAAGAAGACGTTGATGTCGAGCAGGCGGGTGGGGCGGCCCAGCTTGCCGGCCACCTCTTCGTAGACTTCGTTGTGGAGGACCCTGCGCCGGGGATCGCCGTTGGCGGGCGGGATGGGGCGCGCGCCGAGCACCTCCTTGGCGACGTCGTAGTAGGGCTGGAGGGCGGTCTTGTTGAGGCCCCTGGGCCAGCCCACATCGAAGATTTCGGGGGGTGGTTCGAGGAAGACGTTGGCGTAGATGAGCGAGCCGCCGCCGAGGCCGGCGCCCAGCACCACGTCCATGTGCCGGTAGTTGCGCACGTCGAACATGCCGCGCTCTTCTCTCTGGCGGATCTTTTTGGGCCGTTTCCGCTTCTCGGCGGGCATGTTCCAGAAATTGCGCGAGATGGCTTCGGGGGTGCGGGGGTAGGAACCAAGCGGGTAGCGCTTGCCCCGTTCGAGCACCAGCACCTTGCCGGGCCATTTCTTGCTCAACCGGCAGGCGTTGATGGCCCCGCCGAAACCCGTGCCGATGACAATAGCTTCGTACCGTTCGTCCATAGCAGTGCCTCTCTGTGTTTTAGAAACGGAAATACGAATAGCGGGGCATGCGCACCCCCCGGCCAGCACAAAATCCTCAGTTACCTATATACGCAACACGCGATGCCAGAAACAAGTCGGCCAGGGCACGATAAGCGATGTTCGGACCCTGAGAATAGCCTCCCCCCTTTCATGCCCACGCTCGACGCCCTCAAAACCTACCTCGACGGCCTCGTGGCGCGCTTCGAGCAGCCGGCTTTCATCCAGGACGACCCCATCGCCATCCCGCACGGCTTCGACGATCCGCGCGACCGGGAGGTCATCGGCCTCTTTGCGGCGCTGCTGGCCTGGGGCCGCCGCCGCACCGTCCTCGCCAAGATGGAAGACCTCTGCGAGCGCATGCGCTACCGCCCCTACCGCTTCGTGCGCGACTTCGACGCTGCCCGCGACGCGCTGCGCCTGGAGGGCTTCAAACACCGCACCTTCCAACCGCTCGACGCGCGCTGGCTCACCGGCAACCTGAGCGCGCTGCTGCGCCGCCACGAGACCGTCGAAAACCTCTTCGCCGCCCACCTGCCCGCCGAGTCGTCCCACGTAGGACCCGCCCTGCAGGGCTTCAGCGAGGCCGTCATGGGCGTCTCGGCGCAGACGCCGGCGCGGCTGCAGAAGCACCTGGCCCGCCCCGCCGCCGGCAGCGCGTGCAAGCGCCTGTGCATGTACCTGCGCTGGATGGTCCGCCCCGGTCCCATCGACCTGGGCCTCTGGAGCAGGATCCGCCCGGACCAGCTCGTGCTGCCGCTCGACGTGCACGCCGGCAGGCAGGCGCGGGCGCTGGGCCTGCTCGCACGCCGGGCCGACGACTGGCGGGCCGCCCTGGAACTGACCGCCCGTTGCCGCCTGCTCCACGCAGACGACCCGGCCCGCTACGACTTCGCCTTCTTCGGCGTCGGCGCTTACGGCGTGTGGTTGGACCCCCGGTTCACCGGTGAGAACAGGCTCCACTTGGCCGCCTTGCCCACGCTGCGGTAGGTCCGGTCGAAGTAGAGGATGGGCAGGCCCTCGGCGCCCGCTTCGACGTCGAGGACGCGGCCCACGAGCAGCGAGTGGTCGCCGGCCTCGTAGACGGCGTAGCGGGCGCAGTGGAACACCGCGAGCGCGCCGTCGAGGATGGGGGTGCCGTGCGCGTCGAGGCGATAGGCCACCGGGGCGAACTGCTCGGCCCCGCTGCGGTCGGGCAGGGCGAAGTGGTCGGCGAGGTGGGCTTGCGCCTCCGAGAGCACGTGCACGGCGAAGCGGTCGGCGCGCACGATCAGCGCGTGCATCTGCGCCTCGTGGCCCACGTTGAAGGAGATGAGCGGCGGATCGAGCGAGACGCTCGTGAACGACCCGATGGTGATGCCCCGGGCCTCGCCGGTTCCGGCGGCCGTCACGACGGTCACCGGCGAGGGGACGCGGCGCATGGCCGCGCGTAGCGCCTCACCGTCGATGTTCCGCTGCATGGGGTCGCGTGTTTCAGTGTTGACGTGTTAAGGTGTTGACGTGTTAGCTTTTTTTCACTCGAACACGCAAGCACCGGCGCGCAGCCCGCCCGCCGGGATCACGAGAAAACGTCTTTGACGCGGCTGAAGAAGGATTTGCGGTCACCCTCGGCATCCGGCTTCGGCTCGAACGAGGCAGAGCGGCGCCATTGTTCGAGCGTGCGTTTCTCCTCGGCGGTCAGGTCGCGCGGGATCCAGACGTGGATGCGGACGAGCTGGTCGCCCCGGCGGCTGCCGTGGAGTTCGGGCAGGCCGCGCCCGCGCATCCGCAGGATCTTGCCCGGCTGCGTGCCCGGATCGACCTGGATGCGCGCTCGCCCCTTGAGCGTGG
>JBFGTT010000021.1:0-14519 GCA_041565995.1 Rhodothermales bacterium | reverse complement strand
TGGCTGCGGTGCGAGCAGTTCTCCGCCGGGATGATCACCGGCTGGGGCGCGCATCACGTAGACACCGCCCACTGGGGCATGGGCACCGAGCTGACCGGGCCGGTAGAGATACAGGCCGAAGCCCAGTTCGCCACGGGCGGACTCTGGGACGTGCATGGGGACTTTAACGTGGAGGCCAGGTACGCCAACGGCGTCACCATGCTGATCTCCGGCGAATTCCCCAACGGCGTCCGCTTTGAGGGCGAGGACGGGTGGATCTTCGTGACGCGGAGCGGCGCGCGCGTCACCAGCAGCGACCCCGATTCGAGAGAGCGGGAATCTCCGATTCAGGCCAGCGACCCGGCCATCCTGGAATCCGTGATCGGACCCAACGAAACGCACCTCTACGAAAGCGAGGAGCAACACACCAACTGGGTGCGGTGCATTAAAAGCCGGGAGACCACGGTGGCGCCGGTCGAGATCGCCCACCGTTCCACGAGTGCCTGCCTGATCGCTCACATCGCGATGAAACTTCCCCGGAAACTTTACTGGGACCCGGAGGCCGAGCGCTTTAAGAATGACGATGAAGCCAACGCCATGCTCTCCCGACCCCAGCGACCGCCCTATACCCTGGAGCAGGTCGAAGGACTACCCGCGATAACGTAAGGCAGCAGGTGTACGCTTTGCGATGAAGCTTCTGCTGGTTGGCTCTCAGCGGTCAGCTTTCAGCTAGAGATGCTTTAAGCTGACGGCTGATCGCTGAGAGCTCTTCCGGCAAGGTGTGCACTACATCGTGCACACGTACCTGAAAGACCTCATACCCCTAACAACCCTCCGTATAGCGCGATGAAGCTACGCCTGTTGGTCTGCCTGTGCCTTTTGCCGGGTATGATAGGATGTACGTCGGGCGGCGATGACGCGGCTGCCGGGTTTGTCGGCGCGACCGGGGAAGTGCGGCTGATGACGCTCGACCCCGGCCATTTTCACGCCGGGCTGGTCCATAAATATGACTATGACCAGGTCGATCCGGTCGTGCACGTTTACGCGCCCGACGGGCAAGAACTGGAAAGCCACCTGGCGCTGGTGAACCGTTTCAACACCCGGCAGGAAGCGCCGACGCATTGGACGCTGGAAGTCTACCGGGGCGAGGATTACCTGGAGCGGATGTTGCAAGAATTGCCCGGCAACGTAGTGGTCCTGGCCGGAAACAACGGGCGAAAGATCGGCTATATCCGGCGGGCGGTCCAGGCAGGGATCAACGTGTTGGCCGACAAGCCCATGATCATTCATCCGGATAGTTTCCGGGTGTTGCAGCAAACCCTGGAAGCGGCGGACCGGCAGGGCTTGCTGGTAAACGACATCATGACCGAGCGGCACGAGATCACGTCCATCCTGCAACGGGAACTGTCTCAGGTGCCGGAACTGTTCGGTACGTTGGTACCCGGCAGCCCCGAAGAACCGGCGATCTCCAAGGAAAGCGTCCATTACTTTTATAAGACCGTAGCCGGGCAGCCATTGGTCAGGCCGGCGTGGTTTTTCGACGTTAGCCAGCAGGGCGAAGCCATCGTGGACGTTTCCACCCACCTGGTAGATCTTATCCTGTGGCAGGTTTTTCCCGAAGAACCGATCGACTACCAGAACCCGGAGGATGGGGTGGCCGTGATCTCCGCTGAAAGCTGGAATACCCCGCTGACGCCCACGCAATTCAAGCAGGCCACCACCGTAGCAACCTACCCCCCCTATCTAGCCGAGCGCGTTGCAAACGATTCGATCCTCAACGTCGCCGCCAATGGCGCCTTCGTATTCAAAGTGCGCGGGGTGCACGGCAAGGTGTCGGTGCGGTGGGGCTTCGAAAATCCGAAAGGGGGGGATACGCATTATTCTATCATGCGAGGCACCCGGGCCAACCTGGTCATTCGGCAGGATGAGGCGCAGGGCTATCAGGCGACCCTGTACGTGGAGCCGGCGGCAGACGCGGATCAGCAGGCGTTCGGCGCCACGCTGGCCGAAGCGCTGGGGCGCCTGAGCCCGCGGTATCAGGGCTTATCCGCCGAACCGTCGGACTTCGGATGGGAGGTCAAGATTCCCGAGGCCTACAAAGAAGGGCACGAAGACCACTTTACCAGGGTAACGCAGCAGTATCTGCAATACCTGGTAGACGGCGCGCTGCCGGCGTGGGAGCAGACCAACCTGTTGACCAAATATTTCGTTACCACGCAGGCGTATGCACGGAGCAGATAGGCCCAACGCGCCTACTTGATCCCGCGCTTCGTTTTGATGAGGATCACACCGTTAGCGCCTCTGCTGCCGTAGATCGCCGTCGCGCTCGCGTCTTTGAGCACGCTGATCGACTCGATGTCGTAGGGGTTGATGCCGTAGAGCGCGCCGTCGGTGGTCTGGATCACCATGTCGTCGATCACGTAGAGCGGATCGTTGCCGCCGTGGAACGACCGGGTGCCCCGAATACGCACTTTGATGCCGCCGCCGGCGAGTTCCGTGACCTGTACGCCCGCCACCCGGCCCCTCAACATATCGGCCAGCGACCGGGGATGTTCTGCTTGCGCCGTTTCGCCGTCGACGGTCGATACCGCTCCGACGATATGGTCCTTGTCGGCGGTACCGTAACCGACCTCGATCTCGTCTCCTTCCCGTTGGGCTACCTGCTCCTCGGCAGGTCGGGAGGCAGCGCATCCTGCCAGAAAAAGCACCGTGCAGGCCCCGAGCAGGATCCACCGGGCGGGGCGGGGGGCAAAGCCTGAAGCAGCGCGCGCTTTCATCGTATCAAACCCTCGTCGTTGGAAGGGCTACAGGGTCTCGTGTGCCTCGGCGGGCCTTCGAGGAGACGCCATGACGCCTGCGCGTAAACGCCGCCATCTGCACGGCAAAATTGGGATGTTCCGCGGCGGCGATTTGTTCCTCCCGTTCGTGCTCGCTCGCCGTCGATGTCCCAGAAAGATATCGGCGGCCCGGTCGTTCTCTTGAAGGGAGCGGGCCGCCGTCGATCAGGCTTCAGGCCGCCGCAGCGTCAGCCGGTGAAGTACAGGTAGGCGGCGAGGATCATGGCCAGCACGAGCAGCGAGGCGGCCACGTCTTTCCAGTTCCAGCTGGACCTCGAAGCGGCGCGGTCCGCCTCAGAGAGGGTGCCGAAGGTCAGGCCGCTGATTTTTTCGTACGCAGGAGGCGCCGTCAGGTAGCTGACACCGAGCATGACCAGGATGCAAACGAGGAAGATGCCGAGGCTGTAATACTGGAAGAAGACGTTGTGGATGACCCAGAAGAAGGAGCCTTCCTCGTAGGCAAAGCCGTCGATGAGCGAGACCGGCGTGTCGACCGCCAGCCTGAAGAGGCCGAGCGCGAAGCCGATAGCCAGGGCCGCCAGGCAGCCCTGCTTGTTCAGGCGCTTGTTGAAGACCCCGAGGAAAAAGACCACGAAGATGGGAGGGGCCAGATACGCCTGGACGCCCTGCAAGTAATCGTAAAGCCCGCGCCCGCCCTGGATGACCGGGATCCACAACAGGCCGATGAAAACCATGGCCGTGGTGGCCAGCCGCCCCATCCAGACCAGGTGCCGTTGGGAGGCCTGCGGGCGCAGCCGGCTGTAGAAGTCCATCGTGAAGAGGGTGGACGAGGCGTTGAACACCCCCGCCAGCGAACTCATCAGCGCCGCCAGCAGTCCGGCCACCACGATGCCGCGAATCCCCACGGGCAGAATGTGGGTGACCAGCAACGGGAAGGCGGCCTGCGCATTTTCCCGCACCAGTTCGCCCTCGGCAGAGAAAAGCGCCTGCTGGATGGCTTCCACCTGCCCGGACTTCGCCAGCGCAAAGGTGATGATGCCGGGGATGATGAAGATGAAGACCGGGAGCAGCTTCAGGAAAGCGGCCGCGATGGTGCCCCGGCGCGCTTCCAATTCGTTGGGGGCGCCCAGGGCGCGCTGTACGATGTACTGGTCGGTGGTCCAGTACCACAGCCCGATGACCGGGGCGGCGAAGAGCATGCCGAGCCAGGGATATTGATCGTTGAAATACCAGGCCATCTCCCCGGCCTCCTTGACGGGCGCCCAGGTGGCCTCGACGCCGGTAGGCACCAGCGGCTTCCAGAGGTCGAACATTTCGGAACCGACGATCTCGTAGAGCCGGTTCCATCCGCCAATGGCATCCAGGCCGTAGATCAACACCAGCAACGACCCCAGGACGAGGACCAGCGTCTGCAGCGCCTCGGTATACGCCACCGCGCGCAACCCGCCCAGGATGGTGTAGAGGCCGGTAAAGACGATGACCAGGATCGAGCCGATCCAGAAACTGTTCATGCCCAGGAATTGCAGCTCCGACATCAGCACGCTGAAGACCACCCCCCCGGCGAAAATGCCGACCGCGATCTTCGTCAAGACGTAGGCCACCAGGGATATCAGCGAGAGGATGGTTCGGGCCAGCGGCGAAAACCGCTTCTCCAAAAACTCGGGCATGGTAAATACTTTGGAGCGCAGGTAGAAGGGCACCATGACCCACCCCAAGACGAGCAGGCACCAGGCGTGGAGTTCGTAATGGGCCATCGCCACGCCGTCGGTTGCCCCGGAGCCGGCGAGCCCCACGAGGTGCTCGGATCCGATGTTGGAGGCAAAGATCGAGGCGCCTACGATGAGCCACCCCAGGTGACGGCCCGCCAAAAAATAGTCGGTCGCCGTATCGGTTTTCTGCCGGATGACCCACCAGGCCAATCCAAGAATCACCAGAAAATATCCGGCAATGACGATCCAGTCGAGGGGGGCTAGCGTCATCTAGGTACCTTTACGGGTTGGCGGTTACAGGCTCGGGGGAGCACTCCGGCGGACCCGGAGCGTCGGGCCTGACCTCGCCGGAAGTGACGCGCGTTACCTGGATCGTCCATCCCTTTTTTCGACGTGAAGAGGGTGCGTCAGGAGAGGGGGATGTCTTGGGGATCCCAGCGAAGCAGGACCTCGCGCACGCCCTCGAGGTGGGTTTGCATGCGCTCCTGTGCCAGCGCTGGGTCTCGTCGGCGAAGCGCATCCAGGATGGAGACGTGTTCCTCGTGGTCTTTCCTGCGGTCTCCGTAGACGTCGAGGATGACCCGGTGCTCGCCCTTGAAGAGGTCCATGAGCACCTCCAGCAGCTGAGCCAGGACCGTGTTGCCCGACGCCGCGGCGATCTCGCAATGAAATGCCAGGTTGGTGGGGCTGAGCACGGCGTCGTTGTCCAGGTTCTCTTCGGCCCTGGCCAGCAGGTGCGTCATCCGCTCCAGGTGCGCGTCGGTGGCGTGCTCGGCGGCCAGCCCGGCCGACTTCACCTCGATGGGCATCCGCGCCTCGACCAGGTCGAGTATCAACTTTTTCGACACGTCCCCGCCGAAGACCGGATTGGAGACGAGCAGGGCGTCCTGGCCTCGCCGGACGTAGACGCCCGAGCCGTGCTTGATCTCGACGAGGCCGAGGACCTCCAGCTTCTTGAGCGCTTCGCGGAGCGTCGGGTGCCCGACGCCGAAGCTGCGCGCCATCTCCATGATGGCCGGCAACCGGTCGCCGGGTTGGTACAGCTCCGAACGGATCAGCTGCACGAGACGCCGCGTCAGGTCGTCCGATAAACTGGACCGCTCTATCGGGTTAAAATCCGTCTTCATGTCAAAACGCGCTTGACGTATGAGTCCTAAAGTGATATTATGACTCCGTCCTCAAAGTAAGGGGCCGCACGAAACGTTGTCAAGGGGTGCCTTCGCGCCGTTAAATTTTGTTCACAACACGATGGCATCCCTGGTGCACGTCAGGCCCGGTGCTGAAGGCCGAGTGTACGGGCAGGCGCACGGGGGGCACCACGAAGCGCAAACCGGCCCACCCGGCACGACCCGCGCGAAAATACGAGATGCATGAAAGAAATGCCTACCGCTGATTCCAGGGCGTATGACGACGAGAAGCCGGCCCGCTACCGGGATGCCGGCCTGCCTGCGGCGCAGCGGGCCGAAGACCTGCTCGCCCGGATGACGCTGGAAGAGAAGGCGGCCCAGATGACGTGCGTCTGGAACGAGAAGGCCGATAAACTGGTGGACGCCGAGGGCCGCTTCGACCGCGAAAAGGCCGAGACGGCTTTCCAAGAGGGGCACGGCCTCGGCCAGGTAGGCCGCCCCAGCGATGCCGGCCGTGGGCTAAACGCGCGCGGCCAGGCCCAGCTCACCAACGCCATCCAGCGGTTCTTTATCGAAAACAGCCGCCTCAGCATCCCGGTGATCTTCCACGAGGAGTGCCTGCACGGCCAGGCGGCCCGCGACGGCACCAGCTTCCCGCAGCCCATCGCCCTCGGGGCCACCTTCGACCCCGCCCTGGTCGAGGCGCTCTACGCGATGACCGCCGAGGAGGCGCGGGTGCGCGGCACGCACCAGGCCCTGACGCCGGTGGTCGACGTGGCGCGCGATCCGCGCTGGGGCCGCGTCGAAGAGACGTTCGGCGAGGATCCCTACCTGGTTGCGCGCATGGGCGTCGCGGCGGTGCGCGGGTTCCAGGGCGACGCCACGTTCCGCGATAAGAAGCACGTCCTGGCCACGTTGAAGCACTTCGCCGCCCACGGCCAGCCGGAGTCGGGCATGAACTGCGCGCCCGTGAACGTCTCGGAGCGCGTGCTGCGCGAGACGTTCTTGTATCCGTTCAAGGAAGCGCTGCACGAGGGGGGCGCCGTCAGCGTGATGGCCGCCTACAACGAAATCGACGGCGTGCCCTCGCACGCGAGCACGTGGCTGCTCCGGGACGTGCTGCGCGGCGAATGGGGCTTCGAGGGCTTCGTCGTCTCGGACTACTACGCCATCTGGGAGTTGCACCACCGCCCCGACACGCACGGACACTTCGTGGCCTCGGACAAAAAGGAGGCGTGCGCCCTGGCCGTCCGCGCCGGGGTCAACATCGAGTTGCCGGAGCCGGATTGCTACCTGCACCTCGTCGAACTCGTCCGCCAGGGCGTTCTGGAGGAGGCCCAACTCGACGCGCTCGTCGCGCCGATGCTGCGGTGGAAATTCCAGCTGGGCCTCTTCGACGACCCGTACGTGGATCCCGATGAAGCCGAGCGCGTCGTGGGTTCTAAGGCCAATCGGGCGCTGGCGTTGCAGGCCGCTCGCGCCTCCATCACGCTGTTGAAAAACGAGGACGGCCTGCTGCCGCTGGACCTCGGCGCCACGGCGTCGATAGCCGTCGTCGGTCCGAACGCCCACCGCAGCCTGCTCGGCGGCTACAGCGGCGTGCCCAGGCACGACGTGACCGTGCTCGACGGCATCAGGGCCAGGGCCGGTGGCCGGGCCGAGGTGCGCTACAGCGAAGGCTGCAAGATCACCCTCGGCGGCTCGTGGAACCAGGACGAGGTCGTGCCGAGCGATCCGGAGGAAGACCGCCGGCAGATCGCCGAGGCCGTCGCGGTAGCCGGGCAGGCCGACGTGATCGTGCTGGCGCTCGGCGGCAACGAGCAGACCTCGCGCGAGGCGTGGGGGCGGAACCACCTGGGCGACCGGACGAGCCTGGACCTGCTCGGACGGCAGCACGAACTGGTCGAGGCGATGCTGGCCACCGGCAAGCCGGTCGTCGTCTTCCTGTTCAACGGCCGTCCGCTCTCGATCGCTGCCCTCAGCGAAAAGGTGCCTGCCATCTTCGAGTGCTGGTACCTCGGCCAGGAGACCGGGCACGCCGTGGCCGAGGTGCTCTTCGGAGAGTTCAACCCCGGCGGCAAGCTGCCCATCACCATCCCGCGTTCGGTCGGGCATCTGCCCGCCTTCTACAACCACAAGCCGTCGGCGCGCCGGGGCTACCTCTTCGACGACGCCTCGCCGCTCTACGCCTTCGGCTACGGGTTGAGCTATACCACCTTCGCCGTCGATAACGTCCGGCTGGAAGCCGCCTCGATCCGCCGCGACGGGGCGACGCGCGTGCTGGCGGAGGTGACCAACACCGGCCGGCGCGCGGGCACCGAAGTCGTACAACTCTACGTCCGCGACCGGGTCAGTTCGGTGACGCGGCCCGTCAAGGAGTTGAAGGGGTTCGAGCGGGTTGCGCTGGCGCCGGGCGAGACCAGGACCGTAGCGCTGGCCATCACGCCGGCCTCGCTCGCGTTCTACGACGTGAACATGGACTACGTCGTCGAGCCGGGCGACTTCGACGTTCTGGTCGGCACGTCCTCTCGCGATGAAGACCTGCACAAGGTAACCCTCCACGTTTCCTGAACGACGCGCTCCGCAACGGCGAGGCATCCTCACCCTACGGTTGAGCGCCGAAAGCCGAGCCGAAAGCCCTAAACGCCCTCCTCATGGAAGCTAACCTGCACCAACCGGCTGCGGCATCGACGCCCGGCGCCGACCTCGGACGCCTGAGACTGAGCCTCAAGGAGAAAATCGGATACAGCCTGGGCGACACGGCTTCAAACATTTACTTCCAGACGTTCGTCGTCTTTCTGCCCATCTTCTACACGGACGTGTTCGGCATTTCGGCTGCCGCGATGGGCACCATGCTGCTGGTGACGCGGGTCTTCGACGCGGTCAACGATCCGCTCATGGGCATGATCGCGGACCGGACCGAGACGCGCTGGGGGAAGTTCCGGCCGTACATCGCGGCGCTTGCCGTGCCCCTGGCCGTCGGGGGCGTCCTGGCCTTTACGACGCCCGATTTGAGCGATGCGGGCATGCTGGTCTACGCCTACGTCACCTACATGCTGCTCGTGGTGCTCTACACGGCCGTCAACGTGCCCTACGCCGCGTTGATGGGCGTCATCACGCCCAACTCCCTGGAGCGCACGCAGGTATCCACCTACCGTTTCGTGGCGGCCTTTGTGGGACAGTTCATCATCGGCGCTACGGCGCTGACGCTGGTGGAGCGGCTCGGCGGCGGCAGCGAGCAGCAAGGGTGGCAATACACGATGGCCGTCTACGGGCTGTTGGTGATCGCCCTCCTGTTCACGACCTTCTTCCTGACCCGCGAGCGCGTGGTGCCGACGCGGCAACAGCAGGGCAAAATCAAGGAAGACCTGAAGGATCTGCTCCGGAATAAACCCTGGGTTTTGATCGCCGCCGCTACGGTCTTTCAGTTGACCTACATCGTCATGCGCGGATCTGCGACTCCGTACTACTTCCGGTACTTCGTCGAAGACCAGCAACTCATCCTGTTCGGATCCACCATCGATCTTACGTATACCGTCTTCACCTCGTCCTTCGTCACGCTCGGCACGGTATCCACGCTTATCGGGGCGATGTGTACCGGGCTGGTTGTTAAACGGTTGGACAAGAAAAACACCTACGCCAGCTTCCTCACGGCCAGCGCCGTTTTCTCCCTGTTCTTCTTCCTGCTGGAGCCTGAAAACGTGCTGCTGATTTATGCGCTGAACATCCTCGTATCGTTTTTCTTCGGGTCGGTGTCGGTGGTGCAGTGGGCCATCTATACCGACACGGCCGATTACGGGGAGTGGAAGTTCGGGCGGCGTGCCACCGGGCTCATTATGGCGGCCTCGCTCTTCGCGCTGAAGCTGGGCCTCACGCTGGGGGGCGCCCTGGTGGGGTGGATGCTGGGGGCGCACGGTTTCGTGGCCGGAGCCGCCCAGACCGCAGAGACCCTCTTCGGCATTCGCCTGCTGATGAGCTTCTATCCGGCGGTGTTCGGGGTGCTCGGAGGCTTGATCATGTTCTTCTACCCGCTGAGCGACAAAATGATGGTCAAGATGGAGGAAGACCTGACGAACCGACGCGGAGAAGCGGCAGGATGAGCGCGCGTAAAACGTAAGGGTGCTTGTAGAAAGGTTGGTGCGAAGCTCCCTTACGTTTTACGTTTCACGTATCCAGCATCTCAGTAACCGCACGTACCCTCCCACGAACCTATCCCCCGAAACCATGTCGCACAAAACCCTGGTGCTGGTTGCTTTGCTGGCGACCGGCCTCTTCGCAAGCGGCTGCGATCAACCCGCTCTGGAAACCACCGCCGGGGCACAGCCGGCGCTCAAGGACGTGTTCGAGGGCCGGTTCCTCGTGGGCGCGGCGCTCAACGAAGCGCAGTTCTCCGGGCGCGACGCGCGCGGCGCCGGCCTCGTCGCGGCGCACTTCAACACCATCACGCCGGAGAACATCCTCAAGTGGGAGTCTGTTCATCCCGAACCGGGCCGCTACGCCTTCGACGCGCCGGATCGCTACGTGGCCTTCGGCGAGGAACACGGCCTGTTCGTCGTCGGGCACACGCTCGTCTGGCACAACCAGACGCCCGCGTGGGTTTTCCAGGACGCGGCGGGCAACCCCGTGGGCCGCGATACGCTGCTGGCGCGGATGCGCGACCACATCCACACGGTCGTGGGGCGCTACAAAGGGCGGATCGGCGGCTGGGACGTGGTCAACGAAGCCCTCAACGAGGACGGCACGCTGCGGCAGTCGCCCTGGATGGAGATCATCGGCGAGGACTACCTGGCCAAAGCCTTCGCGTTCGCGCGCGAGGCCGACCCCGACGCCGGGCTGTATTACAACGACTACTCGCTGCCCAACCCGGCCAAGCGCGACGGCGCCGTCGCCTTGATCCGCAAGCTCCAGGCGCAGGGCGCGCCGGTGACGGGCATCGGGCTGCAAGGACACTACGGCCTGGCCTACCCTTCGCTCGCACAAATCGACAGCGCCCTCGCGGCCTTCACCGCACTGGGCATCGACCTGATGGTCACGGAGCTGGACATCGACGTGTTGCCTTCGGCCATGCAACACCGGGGAGCCGACATCACGCAAAACGTCGAACTGCGGAACGAACTCAACCCGTACCCCGACGCCCTGCCGGATTCGATGCAGCAGGCCCTGGCGCAGCGCTACGCCGACCTCTTCGGCCTCTTCCTCAACCATAGCGACGCCCTCACGCGGGTGACGTTCTGGGGGGTCACCGACGGAGATTCGTGGAAGAACGACTGGCCCGTCCGGGGACGAACGAACTATCCGCTGTTGTTCGACCGTGCGGGGCTGCCCAAGCCGGCCTTCGAGGCCGTGGTACAGGCCGCGCGGAAGGAATAAGCCGACGATGGACGATAGACGACGGACGATCAGAGAATTGGAAAATCGGAAATCGGAAACTGGAAATCAGAAAACCGAAAACCGAAAACCGAAAACCAACCAACCACTAGAGAGAGGGGGGGCGTTCTTGAATATCGAACCGCAGCATATCGAATGTCGAATGTCGAAGGAAAACCACCCCTTCGATATTCGACATTTACTACGTCAGTCGGCTTCGCCTCGTGTCTTGTTCGATATTCAGCACATTCGATATTCAGCACATAACCCCCATCCAGGCAAATGACCGCCGCCATATGGAGCCTTTGCACCTGCATCCCGACCGCTTCTTCGGGCCTGAACCCGGCGTGGTGCGCATCGCGCGGGATCTCTACGAAGCCGTCGCAGACCTGCCGCTCGTCTGCCCCCACGGGCACGTGCCGCCGGAACTGCTCGCGCACGACGAACCCTTCCCCGAGCCGACGGCGCTGATCATCACGCCGGACCACTACGTCTTCCGGATGCTCTACGCGCAAGGCGTCCGCCTGGAAGACCTCGGCATTCCCACGCGCGACGGCACGCCGGTGGAGCAGGACCCCCGCAAGATCTGGCAGCGCTTCGCCGACCGTTACCACCTGTTCCTGGGCACCCCCACGCGCGCCTGGCTCGACTACGTCTTCTACCACCTCTTCGACCTCCGCACGAAGCTCGACGGCGCCTCGGCCATGGATCTCTACGACCAGATCCTGGCGCGCTTGCAGGAACCGGCGTTCCGGCCACGGGCGCTCTTCGAGCGGTTCAACATCGAGGTGCTCACGACGACCGACGGCGCTGCCGACGCGTTGGAACACCACCAGGCCATCCGGGCCTCCGCCTGGGGCGGGCGCGTGGTGCCGTGCTTCCGGCCCGACGCCGTCTTCCGCATCGCCGCGCCTTCGTGGCGGCACGAGATCCGACGGCTGGCCGAGGCCGCCTCGATGGACGTCACCTCCTACGCCGATTTCGTCGAAGCCCTCGAAGACCGGCGGGCCTTCTTCAAGGCGATGGGGGCCACCTCCACCGATCACGCCGTGCTCGTGCCCCACACGCACCGCCTCTGTGACGAAGACGCCGAGCGCCTCTTCCAGCGCGCGCTGCGCGGCGAAGCCACGGCCGAGGACCAGGCGCGCTTCGAGGCGCACCTGCTCATGGAGATGGCCCGCATGAGCATCGAGGACGGGCTGGTGATGCAACTCCATGCGGGATCCTATCGCAGCCACAACGAGGCCGTCTACGCCCGCTTCGGCCCGGACAAGGGCGACGACATCCCGGTGGCCACCGAGTTCACGAGCAACCTCAAGGCCCTGCTCAACGCCTACGGCACCGACCCCCGGCTGACGCTGGTGGTCTTCACGCTCGACGAGAGCACCTACGCGCGGGAGCTGGCGCCGCTGGCCGGGCACTATCCGGCCATGAAGCTGGGGCCGGCCTGGTGGTTCTTCGACAGCATCGAGGGGATGAAGCGCTATCGCGAACAGACGACGGAGACCGCCGGCCTCTACAACACCGCCGGGTTTAACGACGATACGCGCGCGTTCCTCTCGATCCCCGCGCGGCACGACCTCTCGCGGCGCGTCGATGCGAACTACCTGGCCGGCCTCGTGGCGCGGCATCAGGTGGACAGGGCCGACGCCCATCGTATGATGCGCGCGCTCGCCTACGACCTGGCCAGGCAGACCTACCGCCTCGACGGCACCGTGGCGCCGGTGGCTCCGGGCGTCCCCGCTTCGGATTCGGAAGGCGTCGCGTCGGGGCGCCGGGAGCCGGCATGACCGAGCGCGCCCTCCACCCCCTGACAGCCTGCTGGCGCGGCCCATGGAAAGGAAAGGCTCTTGGCGGATGCTGGTCGTCTTCCTGCTGCACCTGTTCCTGGGTGCCTCCGAGGCGCCAGGCCAGGGCGTCACCCTGCGCGGCTTCATCACCGACCGCAGCAACGGCACGGCGCTGGAAGGCGCCAACGTGACGTTACGGGATGCGCAGCAAGCCCTCCGAGGCGTCGTGAGCAACGCGGATGGCTACTATCTGCTCGCCCGGATTCCGCCCGGCGCCTACGTCCTGCGGATCAGCTTCGTCGGGTACGTCCCCTACACCGATACCCTCCAACTAGGCGAGGCCCCGCTCGTAACCCGCAGCGTCGCCCTGGAGCCGGGCGAGGTGCTCGATGAGATCGTCGTGCAGCAGGAGGGGGGCGCCGCCCGGTTGCGGGCCGGCCGGCAACAGGTGCGGCCTGCCGACCTGGAACGCATCCCGACGCCCGATCCCCGTGGAGACCTGGCCACGTATCTGCAAACGCTGCCGGGCGTCGTGTCGCTGGGCGACCGGGGCGGGCAACTCTTCATCCGAGGCGGCACCCCGTCCCAGAACATGGTCCTGCTCGACGGCGCGATGATCTACCAGCCCTTTCACATCATCGGCTTCTTTTCGGCCTTTCCGCAGGATCTCATCTCCCACGTCGACGTGTTTGCGGGCGGCTTCGGCGCGCGCTACAGCGGGCGGCTCTCGTCGGTGATCGACGTGTCGATGCGGGGCGGCAACACGCAGCACGTCGAAGGCGCCGCTTCCGTCGGTCCGTTCCTGGCCAGCCTGCGCCTGGAAGGACCGCTCCGCAAAGGATCGCTCTCGTGGCTCGGCTCGGTGCGCACGTCGGTGATCGAGCAGACGGCTCCGACGCTGCTGGGCCAATCGTTACCGCTCAAGTTCAGCGACGTGGTGGTCAAGGTGCAGCAGGCGGGCCGTACCCATAACCGTTGTTCCTTGACGGGGGTGCACACCTACGACCGCGGCCGCGTCAGCCCCGAGGCGCAGCGCACCGAAGTGTTCCGATGGAGCAACACCGTTATCGCGGGCCACTGCGTCGGTTTCTCGCCCAATTCGTCCGTTTTCATCGAGGCCAATAGCGGCTTCTCCTACGTCAGCAACGCCGTCGGCGACGTCGAGCGACCGGAACGCTCGGCCAATGCCTGGCTCTTCAACGCCGACGCGCACTGGACGTACCCGCTGGGTGCTACGGACGTGCAGGCAGGCTTCTACCTCCAGGTGGAAGGAGGAGGATACAGGCTGGCAGAACAGTTTCAGGGCATCCGCAATGCCGACGATTATCAGGTGGGAACCGGCCTGTACGTAGGGGCGAAGCTAAACGTAGGCGAGCGCCTCGACGTCGAGCCGGGCGTGGCCCTGACGTATCCGCTGAGTTACACCCCAAGCGTTGAACCGCGCCTCCGGCTGGCCTGGCACCCCTGGGGCACCGAGGCCCAGACCTTCACCGCCGCCCTGGGCCTCTACCGGCAGACGGTGCAGGGCGTCAACGACGAGCGCGACGTAGGCTCCGTGTTTACCGTGTGGATCCCCACGCCGGTCGACGACGCGCGATCCCGCGCGTTGCACGCCCTCGTGGGATGGCAACAACAGGTCGGCGCTTTTAACGTGGCCGCCGAAGGCTATTACAAACGCCTGCACAACCTGCCGGTACCCATCTGGAGCGTCATCGCCCGGTTTACCACGGCCCTTACCCTCGCCGACGG
>JBFGTT010000020.1:0-14742 GCA_041565995.1 Rhodothermales bacterium | reverse complement strand
GGGAGGAGGTGCCGTGTGCGGATCCATGCCGGGTGATCTTTCTTCGCCGAAGGCAGCGGTTCAACGCCGCGCCGGGCGGGGCTGTTCTTCGGAATCGCCTGCGTGCCTCCATCTCCCAAAAAGCCGAAGGCCGGCGAAGGCGGTGTGCCCCCTTCGCCGGCCCCCGGGGCCTCAGGTGGTTGGATGATGACGCGTGGCTAGAAACTCAGCCCGAAGACCAGGTAGGAGCGCTCCATGTCCGGGTTGAGGATGTAGGCCACGCTCAGCGGCAGCGAGAACGCGTCGGTGATGGGGATTGCCCTGGAAGCCGACAGCCCCAGGTTGACGAAGGCGAAGCCCTCGGTGCCGTAGAAGGCGCTCTGGCCCGCCACGGCGCCGGCGGTGAAGCCCAGTTCGACGCCGTCCACCTTGAACGGATAGCTGGCCTCCAGATAGACCGAGTTGTCCGGGTCGTTGTGGACGAACATGCCGCCGAAGAGGGTCACGGGGAACGCCTCCGGGCCGGTGTAGCTGACGTAGGGTTCGATCCAGTGCGCCCCCTCGCCGTTGCCGTCGAAGTTGAAGAAGCCCGCGCCGCCCGGAGCCGGGAAGTAGTAGTCCGTCACGCCGACCGAGAAGGAACCGGCGGTGGCCGTCTCTAGAGTGTAGCCGACCCAGACGTCGTGCTCGTTGGCGCCGGCGCCGTCCGAGGTGAACGAATACGAGGCCCAGGTGCCGATCTCGAAGCCGGCGACGCTGAAGGTCAGGGCGGGTTGGACGCTGGCGGACTCGCCGAAGTCGGCGCCCCGCCAGATGTAGCGGCTCACCAGGTCGGAGCCGAGGCTGAAGTGCTGCGCCTGCGCGGCGCCCGGCAGCGCCAGGCCCGCTGCCGCCAGCAGCATCAACGAAACGAGTGCGGTGCGTGTTTTCATGAGCGGTTTCCTGCGTTGTGTTAGCGGAAAGGAAGACGAAGCCTGGACGTCGGCCAGCACGCCCGTCCGGGTGGCGAAGGCGGGCGTCAGGTTGGCGCAGCCGCCGGCGTGGGCGCTTCCTGGGTCAGCGCGGTGGCCGCGCCGGGTAGCAGCGGGAGCGCCACGAGCATGGGATATTCGTGTTGATTAAGGAAGTAAGGTGATTTGCCCGCTAGAGCACTAAAAAATTAGGCAAATGATATCTTTCAATTCAACAATTAAAATTAATTGGAACCGCTTCCGAAAAAAAAGAAGCGCTTTCGGAGTGTTGAATCGTGCTATTTCACGGTGCCTTCACATAGCGTAGCGCCTTTCTTCCCGTCGTTCCGGCCCCCGAGCCGGAGCCGCCGGATCTCGCTGGCCCCGGAGGGCGGGGGGACTGAAAAGCGACGGCATGGAGGGCAGCGAGGGCGCCCTCAGGAAGCCTCCACCGCCGGCGGCACAGCCGGCGCGGCGCCGAGCCGGGCCAGGACGGCCTTGCCGCGCACCGTCAGGTCGGTGGTGAAGAGGAACTGGTCGCGTCCGTCGACCGGGTAGGCTTTGAGGCGGTAGTGCGTGCCCCAGGGCTTCTCCGCCGCGATGACGTTGACGGGGCGCTCGGGCTGGAGATAGGGGCTCGTCAGGGCTACGTCGTAGAGGCGGCGGCGCACCACGGCGGCGTCGTGGGCCGGGTGCAGGTAGAAGTCGGCCACGCAGAGCAGGTCGCGTTGCCCGTCGTTGTCGTTGTAGACGTTGGTGTCCCAGATTTTCATGTGCGGGATGACCACCACGGTGTCGTCCGGTGTGACCAGGCGCAGGGCGCGCAGGCCCAGCGACTGGACTTCACCGTAGGCCCCGTCGATCCGGACCCAGTCGCCCGGGCGGTAGGGTTTCTCGTAGATGGCGACGACGCCGGCGACGAGGCTGCTGGCGTAGTCTTTGAAAGCGAAGCCGAGGGCCAGGCCGGCGGCGCCGAGGATGGCCACGAGGTTTTGCACCGTCGGGTTGATGACCTGCGGCACGACGAGGGCGATGCCGGCGATCATCACAACGAGCCGCAACACCGGTACCAGCGACAGCACGAACAGCCGCATCCGGCCCGGCACCTTGCTGCCCAGCCACGGAAACACTTTTTCGACGAGCCGGACGAGCACCCACGCTCCGATCACGATCAGGGCGATCTGCACGAAGCCGATCTGGTCGAAATCTTTGAGGATCTGGGCGGCGTCTTTGGCGTCGTTCATGGGCGGTGTCGCTCGTTAGAGGGCAGGCGTCAGGTAGCCTTCTTGCTTGATGAACCGGTGCGCGGCGGGGTAGCCCGTCGGCGTCACCCGCCACCGGCCTGCCGTCGCTTCGATGAGGCGGGCCGTCTTGAGTTGATGCAGGCTCCGCATCCCCTCGCCCGGCGGCAGCGGCAGCAGGGTCGCCAGCAGCGGCGCCGGCAGCCCGTCGTGCAGCAGCAGCGCGTGCAGGACGTAGAGCAGGCTCCGGGAGCCGGCGTCGGGGATGGCCGGGAGGTTCAGGTCGGCCCACGGCTTCACCCACGTGGTGTGTGCGGCCTCGTCGGCCTCGGCTTCGGCGGCTTCTTCCGGCGTGTCGCGCAGGCTTCCTCTCCAGATGGCCCAGGCTACGCCGGGCAGGCCGTGGCTGTAGCCGGCCAGGTGCCGCAGGTAGGCGGCCGGCTCGGCAGGCGCCTCGTCGTCGGCTGCCGGCCTGGGCGGCAGCACGAAGGCGCCGTCGGCGGCCTGCCGGAAGACGCGCTCGGCCCCGTCGCCGCGTTGCGCCAGGGCGTGCAGCCAGCGCCGCAGCCGTTGGGCGTCGAAGGCTTGCAACATCAGCGGGGGCGGCAGCAGGGCGTCGAGCTGGGCGGCGTTGCGCAGGTAGGCCCACGCCCAGGCGTCACAGCCGACGAGGCAGCGGCGGCGGCCTTCCCAGAGCAGGTCGAGCAGGCGGCGCAGCAGCGCGAGGCCGTCGTGGTGGCGCAGGTAGCAGTGCGCCAGGCGGGGGATGACCAGGGGCGTCTCCGGGTCGTCGGAGAGCCGGTCGATCCAGGCATCGTCGTCGGGGTGCAGGATCTGTTCGGGCGTCGGGGCTTCGAACACGCGCCAGCCGTGCCGGTGCGCCCAGCGGGTCAGCACGCGGGCGGTGCCGCTGCCGGGCGCGCCCACGACGGCCTGCGTGGAGGAGGGCGGGGCGTCGTCGGCCAGCCAGTCCGCCAGGGCGTCGTCGAGGGCGGCGGCGGGCGCGGCCCAGTCGGGTGCGGGCGCCACGCGGTCGAGCGTTTGCGGGTCGAGGTCCGAGAGCGCGGCGTGCTCGACGAGCGCCTCGGCGGCCCGGCCTCGGAGCCGGTCCCACAGGCCCAGCAGCCCTTTGCGCACCGTCTCGGCGGTCGGCTCGGCGGGCCGTACGTAGGCGTCGGGGCGGACGTACTGCCACAGCGGCGGCTCCTGGCCGGTCGTAGAAGTCTGCTGGTTCATGCGAGGGCGTCCGGGCAAGCACGATAACGACGGTGCGCGACGGCGACAGTATACGGCGCGGCGCAGTGCGGTGCAGCGGGCTACAGCTCTTCTTCCAGCGGATCGGCCTCGTCGATCTTTTCCTGCACCTCTTCCACCTCCTCCGGGTCCGGGGTGGGCGGGTCGTGGAGGGCTTCGGCGCCGGGTTCGAGGCGCAGGTGGACGAAGATGGGGAAGTGATCCGATCCGAAAGCCGGCATGCGCCGCATCTCGACGAGCGTGAAGTGCTCCGAGTGGAAGACGTGGTCGAGGGGCCAGCGCATCAGGATGTTTTGGGCGTCGAAGGTGTTGTAGAGGCCGCGTCCCCGGCGCGGGTCGAGCAGGCCGCTGATCTTCTGGAAGAGCGTCGTCGTGTAGGACCAGGCTACGTCGTTGAGGTCCCCGGCGACGATGGTGGGGACGCGGCGGCCCTCGACGTCCCGGCCCACCAGCAGCAGTTCGGCGTCGCGCGGGGTAGTGGTCTCGGCTTCGGCGGGGGCGGGCGGTTCGGGATGCAGGCCGTGGAACCATACCCGGCGGCCCGAGGGCAGGCGTACCTGCGCGTGCACCGACGGGATGCCCGGCTTGACGAGGTATTTGATCTCCGGGTCGATCAGGGGGAGGCGGGCGTAGAGCAGCATTCCGTAGCGGTTGTCCAGCGGCGCTTTGACGGTGTAGGGATAGGTTGCCTCCAGCACGCGCAGTTGGTTCTCCCACCAGGCGTCCGGTTCGAGCGTCAGCACCAGGTCGGGGTCGCTCGCACGGACGATCTCCAGGAAGCCTTCGGCGGCGCGGTTGCTCATCAGCACGTTGGCCACCAGCAGCGAGAGGGTCGTGTCGGGGTCGGCGGCGGCGTCGCGCACCTGCTTGGCAGCCAGGGGGGTGTAGGGAAAGATTTTGTAGGCCTGGAAGAGCACCGCGAGGGCCAGCAGCAGGGCCGCGCCGGCCTGCACCGGGCGTTTCAGATCCCACACGAAAAGGCCCCCGGCCAGCACGAGCAGCCCCAGCACCAGGATTTGCAGGCGCGGGAAGTCGAAGGCGCGGATCCACCAGGCATCGGCCCGGATCAGCGGCAGCGCCGTGGCGACGACCAGCAGCAGCGCGGGCACGATCAAGAGGAAACGCATGCGTATTTTTTTCCGGCATCGGGGCATAAGGACCGTGCAAATAATACCGATACGTCTTTTATTTGGTGTAAGCGCGTGTAATATTATGGTGAATGAGGTGTGAAAGTTGGGTTTGTTCGCATCGGCGTCGTATGTATGGAGCCATGCAGGCCCGGTTCCGGCACGAGCTGAACCAAACCGGATAGGAGCAGAGCGATGAAAACAAAAGACGCGCACCTCCTGCCGCCAGGCACGCCGGATCCGGAGGGCCGGGGTGCGGCGAGGGAGGCCGAGGCGCTGTGGTACCAGACGCTCTTCAACCGGATCAACGACGCGGTGCTGGTCTATCCGTTGACGCCCGAAGGCCGCCCCGGCTGCTTCATCGAGGCCAACGAGGCGGCCTGCGACCGCCTGGGCTACCGCCGCGAGGACCTGCTGCGGATGACCGTGTACGACATCATCGACCCGCAGACCGTCGACGTCGGGGCGCACCTGGCCCGGTTGTCCGCCCGCGAAAAGATCGTCTTCGAGGCCGAGCACCTGGCCCGCGACGGGCGGCGCCTGCCCGTCGAGATCAGCGCCCACCTCTTTGCCCGTAACGGCTGCCCGACGGTGCTGGCCGTCTGCCGCGACGTGACCGAGCGCAAAGAAGCCGAACTGGCCGCCCGCCACCTGGCCGCCATCGTCGCCTCCTCCAACGACGCCATCATCGGCAAGACGCTCGACGGGACGATCACCAGCTGGAACGCCGCCGCCGAGCGCATCTACGGCTACCGCGCAGAAGAAGTCCTGGGCCGAACCATCGACCTGATCGTGCCGCCGGACCGGCGCGAGGAGCTCCAGGCGATCTTCGAGAGCCTCGAACGGGGCGAACGCGTCGATTCCTTCGAGACGGTGCGCCTGACCCGCGACGGGCGCCGCATCGGCATCTCGCTGACGGTCTCGCCCATCTGCGACGGCACCGGGCGCGTCGTCGGCGCCTCGGCCGTGGCCCGCGACGTCACGACGCGCACGCGCATGGCGAAACAGCTTCGGCAGCGCGAGCAGCAACTGACCGACTTCGTCGAGAACGCGCCCATCGGGCTGCACTGGGTCGGGCCTGACGGCATCATCCAGTGGGCCAATCGCGCGCAGCTCGACCTGCTGGGCTACGCGCGCGAGGAGTATGTAGGCCAACACATCGGCACCTTCCACGTCGACCGGGAGACCATCAAGGACATCCATCGCCGGCTCCTGGCCGGGGAGACGTTGCACAACGTCGAGGCCCGGTTGCGCTGCAAGGACGGCTCGATCCGCCAGGTCCTGATCAACTCGAGCGTCTACCGGGAGGGCGGCGCCTTCGTGCATACGCGCTGCTTCCTGCTCGACGTGACCGAGCGGAAGCAGTCGCAGGAAGCCCTGCTCGAGAACGAACGCCACCTGCGCTTCACGCTCGAAGCGGCCCGCGTGGGCACCTGGGAGTGGGACCTGCGCACCGACGAAGTGACCTGGTCCGACAACATCGAGGCCATTCACGGCATGGCCCCCGGCACCTTCGACGGCACCTTCGAGGCCGTCCTGGCCGACGTCGATCCGGCAGACCGCCAGCAGGTGCAGCGGGCCATCGAGTGCGCCATCGAGCAGCACGAGGATTATCACGTCGAGTACCGGCTCGCGCCCCGAAACGGCGCGGTCATCTGGGTCGAAGGCAAGGGCCGCGTCATCTACGACGAGGCGGGCCGGCCCGTGCAGATGGCCGGCATCTGCACCGACGTGACCGAGCGCAAACGCGCCGAAGAACAACTCCGAGAACTCAACGAGACGCTGGAGCGCCGCGTCGCTGAACGCACCGCCGAACTGGAAAAGGCCAACCTCTTGCTGACCCACCGCAACCGCGAGTTGCAGGACTTCGCCTACGTGGCCTCGCACGACTTGCAGGAACCCCTCCGCAAGATCCACGCCTTCGCCGACCTGCTGGGGCAGGACTACCAGGACCTGGTGGACGAGACCGGGCGCTACTACCTCGACCGGATGCAAAACGCCGCCGCGCGCATGGCGCTGCTCATCAAGGATCTGCTCGCCTTCTCGCGCATCGCCACGCGCGGAGGCGCCTTCCGACGGGTCGATCTCAACGAGGTACTCGCCGGCGTGCTCTCGGACCTGGAGGTGAGCATCTCGGAGGCGGAGGCCGCCGTGGAGATCGACAGGCTGCCGGCCATCGAGGCCGACGCCACGCAGATGCGCCAGCTCCTGCAAAACCTGATCGGCAACGCGCTCAAGTTTCACCCTACGGAGGCCCGCCCGTGCATCCGGGTGTGCGGTGCGCTCGTGCCGGGCGAGGCGCTCGCAGGCGCCGGCGGGCAGGTGCTGCGCTTGCAGGTGCAGGACAACGGCATCGGCTTCGACGAGAAGTACGTCGAGCGCATCTTCTCGCCCTTCCAGCGGCTCAACGGGCGGAGCGCGTACGCGGGCACCGGCATGGGCCTGGCCATCTGCCGCCGCATCGTCGAGCGGCACCGGGGCCTCATCACCGCCACGAGCACCCCCGGCGAAGGCGCTACGTTTACCGTCCTGCTGCCGGTGCAGCAGGGCCGCGAGGCGGAGGCTCCGGAGCAGGAGGGGTAGGGCTAAGGTGTTGAAGTGTTAAAGTGTTGAAGTGTTAGCGTTTTTTCACTCAAACACTCGAACACTCGAACCGCACGAGCTGGTATGCGAAAAATCCGGTGGGGGGTGCTCAGCACGGCACGGATCGGCACCGAGAAGGTGCTGCCCGGCATCCGGCGCGGGCGGCACGGCGACGTCGTCGCCATCGCTTCGCGCAGCCTGGAGCGCGCGCAGGAGGCGGCCCGGCGGCTGGGGATTGCGAAGGCGTACGGCACCTACGAGGCGCTGCTGGCCGACCCCGACGTAGACGCCGTCTACAACCCGTTGCCCAACCACCTGCACGTGTCCTGGTCGGTCCGGGCGCTCGAGGCGGGCAAGCACGTGCTCTGCGAGAAACCCATCGGCCTGAACGTCGCCGAGGCCGAAGCGCTGCTGGAGGCCGCCCGGCGGCATCCGCGCCTGAAGGTGATGGAGGCGTTCATGTATCGTTTCCATCCCCAGTGGCAGCGCGCGCGGCAACTCGTGCGCGAGGGCGGCCTCGGCCCGCTGCGCGCCGTCCAGACCTTCTTCGCCTACTTCAACGACGACCCCGCCAACATCCGCAACGACGCCGCGATGGGCGGCGGCGGCCTCCTGGACGTCGGCTGCTACGCCGTATCGCTTGCCCGCTTTCTCTTCGAGGCCGAACCCCGCCGCGTCTGCGCCCTGCTCGACTACGACCCGCGCTTCCGAGTGGATCGCCAGGCCGCCGGCCTGCTCGACTTCGGCGGCGGCGCCGCGGCCACGTTCGTCTGCGGCACCCAACTGGCGCGGTACCAGCGCGTCAACATCGTCGGCGCCGAAGGCCGCGTCGAGATCGAGGTCCCTTTCAACGCCCCGCCCGAGCGTCCCTGCCGCCTCTGGCACCAGCACGCGGGCCGCGTCGAGGAGATCGTGCTGGAAGCCGCCGACCAGTACGCCCTCCAGGCCGACGCCTTTGCGCAGGCCGTGCTCCACGATACCGACGTGCCCACGCCTCTCGAAGACGCCGTCGCCAACATGCGGGTCATCGAGGCCCTGTTCCGCAGCGCCGACGAGGGCGGGTGGGTCGAGACCGGGGCGCCTGGTTAAAACGCCGTGCCTCGCGCCGTGCGATACGGGATCGGCTTAAAGCGAAGGTATGGGCGTGTGGGAGGATGGGGGGATGGGAGGGCCGATTTCTGAGACGCAGATCCGCCCATACGCCTGCCCCCTGGGGCGTGCTCATCGCGCGATGTAACTGGGGATGACCAGGTCGATCTCGTCGCCTGGGAAGACGCTGAATTCTTCGACGAGGTAGCTCCGGTCGCTGCCGACGGGGTCGACGACGAAGCCCAGGTGCGTCGAGCCGGTGAGCAGGTAGCCCGGCAGCACGAACGTGTCGGTGCGGCCCGTGGTGACCAGGCCGAGCCGGAACCGCTGCGCGCCGCGCACGGCGTAGACCGTCATGTCGAGCACGTTGTTGTTCTGCACGCGCACCGTCACGTCCTCCAGTGGGGGCGCCTCGGCCTGTTCTTCCGACGCCTTGCAGGAGGGCAGCAGGGCCAGCGCGAGCAGCACGAAAGCGGTGGTGCGCAGGAGGCGTATCATGGCGCGGACGGGTTGGTCTCGACGGCGACGGGCAGGGTGCCGCCTCTTTGTAATCCGCAGGCGTTCCTTCGTTTCCCCGGCCCGGCGTCTGCGCCGGGCACCCTGAGCAGGATAGAATCCTTCCCTCGTCCCCACGTCCATACGTCCCCACGTCCATACGTTCACACGTCCCACCCTTCGTACCGGGGCGGGCTAAAAAAATCCGCCGGTCGGCCGATTTGTTGAGACGGCACAGGCCTTCATAAACCCGACGAGCTGCACATGAGGCACGCCGCCAGCACGCCGCCATCGGATGCGTTTTCCATTAATCGCTTGACAATAGTTTGTGCCGCTTGTAGTTTCGAGAGCTAACATAGGGAGGTATCCCTCGGCGCTCCCGGCAGCCAGGCTCAGCCCGCGTCGGGCGCGCGCTTTTGCTGCGACGGCCCCCGGTACGAGTACCCCACAATGGCGCGTCCATTTTTTTGTGGCCGCCATTACTCATGCAGGGGCCTTCTTGTGTAGTAGAAGTGACCTACCCTGTCCAGCCTCGCCGTAACGTAGCATCACCGGCGAGGTTTGCACGTTTCACCGCCTCCTTTCACCAACCACGGCAACCTCCTTGTCCGCTATGGACGCAGTCCAACGGGTATCACCCTCGCACACGCATACCCCAACCGTATCCTCACCAACAAAGTCGGAGGAGACTTCCACAATGAACAGATTTACAAAAACACTGCTGCCCTTCGCAGCGCTGCTCTTGTTTATCGGCCTTAGCGCCGATACGGCAAGGGCGCAGGTCTTTGCGACCCCCGGCGGCTTGGCGGTCGGGCTTTGCGCCACTCCGGCGACGGCCTGCAACCTCTTCCACGCCGTCGAGGAAGCCAAAGTCCTCGGCCCCGGCACCGTCGTCTTCAACCGCCTGAACAACTCGGGCGCCCCGACGGTCTTCGTCGAGAACCTCGTCGGCTCCGGGCGGCTCAACGACGACCTCATCTTCGACACCTACCTCGACGACGGCGGCCCGACGACGGGCGTCTCCGGCACGGTGGTCATCAGCGGCCAGGTCATCATCGGCGCTGGTAACTTCCTGACGATCCCCGCCAACCTGCGCCTTGAGTTGACCGGTCAGCCGGGCGTGCTCGAGATGCGCCAGGGGTCATCCATCGTGGGCGACGGCGACGTCGTCTTCACGGGCAACCAGGGCGATCATCGCCTCCAGCTCGGGCAGGAACTGAACTGCCCCACCAAGTTCGTCTCCATCGAGAACATGGTCGTCGACAAAGGCGCCGGCGGTGAGGTGGTGGTCCTCGACGGGTGCATCGACCTGAACTTCTCGGAGCTGACCATCACCAACCGGCTCACGGTCTCCACCGGCACGTTGGAGATGAACGACAACACGCTCAACTACACCGGTGACGTGCTCGGCCTTGCGCCGGGCGTCGTGGTCAACGGTGAGATTTCGGGCGCTGGCGTCTTCCGCATCTCGCCGACGGGCTTCCCGAACACGCGCACCGGCTCGCTCAAGGTCAGCGGCAGCGGCTTCCTGAACATCGCCTTCGACAAGGACACCGACGCCGGCGTGACCATCAGCATCGCGCAGGAGATCGGCCGAGGCGGTGAGTCGTTCAACCACGCCGGCACGCTCTTCGTGACCCAGTCGCCGCAGTTTAACGGCACCTTCCGCAACGACGCCACCCCCGGCTTCGGCGCCCGCACCGAGTTCGACAAGCTCGCCAAGATCACGGGCGACCTCGAACTCGTCGGCTTCGGCGAGAGCGCCGCGCCCAACGGCTGCGACCCCAGCCCCTCGGTGGGCAACGACAGCGGCGTCTACTTCTTCGCGGCCGTGACCATCGACGGAGACGTCAACCTGATGAACACGGACGACGTGGTGGGCCTGCCGTGCCGCCCGCAGGGCGTCTTCTACCTGGCCGACACCTTCTCGGCGAACGCCGCCAAGGCGAACGTCACGAAGACCTCGGTCATCAAGGGCATCTTCACCAACGACGGCGACTCGGGCGTCTACCTCGGCTCCGACAACGGCGACTTCCACAACCTCCAGATCGAGGGTAAGGTGTCGTTCGACGAGTCGCCGGTCTTCGTGCTCGAAGATCCCGCCGTAGCCGCCGACGACACGGACCTGTGCGGCCCGTACACGGTCAACGCGCCGGGCAACAAGGTGATCTTCGCCGGCGGCCTGAGCCCGCAGTCGCTCGAGTACAACACCGAGCTGGCGATCTCCAGCGTGCAGATCAACAAGAACGCCACGGGCCAGAACGTCGTCATCGACGCGGCCTCGGCGGTCTTCCTGATCGACACCTCGCTGGAAGTGCTGCGTGGCAACTTCGTCACCAACGGCCTGCTCGACGCCAACGCCGGCGGCGCCGGCGACGGTAACACGGTCGTCATCAACTGGGACGGCGCGGGCATCGGCGTGCTGCTGGCCGGCACCGCCGCGCGGGCCTACACGAGCGACAGCCCCGCCGACACGCCCGACAAGGTCAAGTACACCGGCACCGTGGGCATCTTCACCGGCGCCGAGTTGCCCGGCACCACCGCCGGCAGCGTCGGCCAGCCGGTCGTCTCGATCGGTGAGATCGAAGTGGCCTTCGACCCGGCCATCGTGCCGCGTCCGGTGCTGACGCTGGGCAAGAGCATCACGGTGCTCGACGAGCTGCGCCTGACCTCGGGCGAGTTCGACGTCGGCTCGGCCACGCTGCAGCTGGCCAACGAAGTGCTCGTGGCCATCGGCAACGGCGACGTCAAGCGCGCGCCGACCGGCCCGACGCAGGGCAAGCTGGAGTTCCCCAGCGAGTTCGTCTCGCCCTTCGACGTGAGCATCGACGGGATCGACCTGCTCTACTTCGGCACCGAAGACCGCACGGTGGGTCGTACCTGGCCGGCCTCGGATCCGGAAGTGCGTCCCGGCCTGAAGGACAACATCCGCGACGTGACGATTGACCCGGCCTGCGGCGACGACATCACCATCTCGCTGCGCGGCGAGGACAACGCCTTCCGCATCAACCGGGACCTGGAGATCTTCAAGGGCACGCTCGACATCAACGGCGACGTGCTCGAGATCAACACGGTCAACGGCGTCGTGAGCGCGCTCGACGTGTTCGTCGGCGGCGACCTGACCGACTCGACCGATCCCTTCCTGGGCGTCAACATGAAGGCCGTCAAGGACCAGATGGCTGACTACCGCAATGCCGTCCGCTACGGCGACGGCACCGGTGTGCGTCCCTCGGAGGAACTGCTGCAGGGCCTCGAGGCGATGCGTATGGCCTCGTTGGGCAAAGCGCAGGGCCACGCCGGTCTGCTGCTCTTCATGGGCACCAGCGACACCGACGTGACCATCGAGACCACGGCGGGCCGCCTGCGCTTCGACTTCCCGGCCATTGAGGTCAACCGCACCTCGACGGGCAACGTCACCTTCGACGCCAGCGGCGTCCTGGCCACGACCGTGCCGCCGATTGCGCCCGACCGCATCGACGAGCTGGGCACGCGGCACTTCACGCTGACTTCGGCGGCCACGCCGGACGGCGTCGAACTGCTCGACGGCCTCGACCTGCTCGACATCGGCGACTTCTACCTGCAACAGACTGGTGGATTCCTGATGGCGGGTGTCTCCTCGATCGGCCCGGCGCCGACGCAGCCGGCGATCCAGGAAGTCCGCACCGGCGGTAACTTCACGGAGGTCAACGGCGAGTTCCGCAGCTCGGGCGGCGACGTGACCGTCTTCGGCGACTTCCTCCTGGGCAAGCAGCCCAGCGCGGTCGACAACAAGAGCGACGGGCTCTTCTCGCTGGCTACCGACGGCTTCCACACCGTCGTCGGGGACTTCACGGTCGGCTTCGACACCGATCCGTGCACCGGCGAGGTGCCGCTTGAGACCGATCAGTGCTTCGGCATTGCCACGGCCAAGAACGACGCCAGGCGCAACCGCTACTTCCTCGGCGACGGCACGCTCGACGCCTTCGGGAAATACACGTTCCAGGGCACCGGCGACGTCTTCGACGACAAGGTCACGCCGTTGGATGAGCAGGGCCTGCGCGGCGAAGTTCGCTTCGTCGGCAACAGCGTCCAGGACATGACGCAGCGCCAGGACGAGGACGCCTTCTTCAACGACGTCACGATGAGCAGCACCGGCGAAGATGCCGGCATCCTGCTCCAGACCGACGGCTGGCAGAACAAGTCCGGCGTGCTCGTGCTCAGGTTCGGCATCATCGACACGAACGAGGAGCAGTGGGACTGGATCATCCTGAATCCGGGCATCGAGCCTGACCTGGTCGAGCGCAACAACTCGGCCTTGGGCAAGGGCGTGGTGCAGTTGGGTTCGCGCGACAGCTACGTCAACGGCGCCGTGCAGCGCGTCGTCGAGTTGGGGAACGCCACCGGTGGTCTCATCACGGGCGGCTACCTCTTCCCGGTCGGCACGCAGGGCGACCCCCGCACGCGCGGCGACGTGGACTTCTTCCGTCCGCTGATCCTGCAGTTCCCGGACAACCTGGGCCGTGCGAGCGTTGCGCGTGGGGACTACCTGCCCGGTGAGCTCAACAGCACCGGCACCGGCGCCACGGTCAATCCGTTCGGCACCCCGGTCGATCTGGAGTTCCGCGACCTGGTCGTGCCGGGCGCCGGCGGCGACCTGCTGCTGAACGTGCTGGGCGACCAGTTCTGGCTCCTCGAGTTCGATCGCATCCCCTCCTGGGATCCGAACGTGCGCCTGGAAGCCCAGGGGCTGCCCAACGTCAACGAGATCACCGACCTGCGCATCCTCCAGTGGGACTGCGATGGCAACCTGCTGGGTCTGGCAGGCCGGTACGACCTCGACGCCGACCCGACCGATGACCCGTCGTTCTTCCTGAACGACTTCATCGACGGCGTGCCCAACATCACGCAGGAAGGCGTCAACGTCCTCGAGTGCAACATCCTCGGGATCTCGTCGGACTTCGACATCAACCCGATCAACCTGCCGCCGGTGCTGGGTGGGTTCGCCCGCGTGCAGCTCATCCACAACTCGCCGGATGCCGGTGCGGTAGACATCTACGTCAACGACCGCCGCGTCGCTGATGATGCTGACTTCCAGACCGCCACGGGCTTCAAGTCGATCCCGGCCGGTAGCGCCAAGGTCGACATCGTGGCCGGCGCCGACGCCGACAACAGCAACCCGGTCTTCAGCCAGACGCTGACGCTGGATCAGAAGGTGGCTTACGTCGCCTCGGCCAGCGGCCGCGTGGCCAGCAAGAGCGGGGCGCTGGAGTTGCTCGTGAAGGCTGGCGCCCGCCTGGCTGCCAGTTCGGGCACCGTCACGGAGTTCTTCTTCGTGCACGGCGGCGTGGACGTGGGCGTGGTAGACCTGCGCCTGCTCGACCCGGTGCAGAACAACGCGGTCGTCGGGTTGCTCGCCAACAACGTTGACTTCGGCAGCGTGGGCAACTACCTGTCGCTGACGCCGGGTGGGTACAACATCCAGGTCACCAACGCCGACAACACGGTGGAGCATGAAGTCTTCCGTTTCGACTTCAATGCGCTCGGTGGCGAGACGTTTACCTTCCTGGCCTCGGGCACGGGCAACAAGGCCAGCCAGGGCTTCACCCTGATCGGCTTTGACATCTTCGGCAACCCGATCCGTCCGCAGGTCGTCACGGCCTCGGAAGGAGAGGCGGAGCTGCCCACCGAGTTCGCGCTGGAGGGCAACTACCCCAACCCGTTCAATCCGTCCACGACGATCCAGTTCGACCTGCCGGAGACCGCCGAGGTCTCGGTCGAGGTCATCGACATGCTGGGTCGCAACGTGATGACGGTGCCGGCGAAGATGGTCGAGGCGGGCGCCAAGCGCAGCCTCCAGATCAACGCCGTGGGGCTGGCCTCGGGCACGTACCTCTACCGCCTGATCGCCAAGACGGTCGACAACACCATGGTCAAGACGGGCCGGATGACGCTGGTCAAGTAAGACGAGCGTTCTCCTCCGGGAGACCATAAAACAGCACGAAAGCCCCGGTGTCGAAAGGCGCCGGGGCTTTCTGCTTTGTACGG
>JBFGTT010000019.1:0-14942 GCA_041565995.1 Rhodothermales bacterium | reverse complement strand
GTCATCGGCTCCTCGATCATCTGCTTCGTCTACGCGGCCTTCATGCTGGCGGTGGTGCGCCTGCGCAAGACCCAACCCGACGTGAAGCGCCCGTACGTGACGCGCGTGCCGGCGCCGCTGCGCTGGTTCCTGATCATCGTGATTCCGCTGACGGGCATCGCGGCGCTGTTTTCGCTGCCGGAGTGGGGCGTCTGGCCGGTGGTCGGGATGGCCATCTTCGTCGTGCTGGCGCTGTTTCTGACCCAGTGGTCGCTGGTGCTCTCGAAGCCTCGCACCCTCGAAATGCAAGCCAAAGGTTGACAACCCTGGCCCCGTTGTATGATGCATGATTACGGACTCCACTGCCGGCCCGGCCTGGTCCGCCTGCTCGAAGCCATCGGCCTCGACGCCGAGTACGTGCGGGCCGAAGGCGACCTGCTCTGGCAACGACGCGGGGGTCGGCTCGTAGAGGTGCTGGACCTGGTGGGCGGCTACGGGGCCAACCTCTTCGGCCACCACCACCCGGAGCTGGTGCAGGAAGCCGCGCGGCTGCTGCGCGAGCAGGTCCCGGTCTTCGTGCAGGGATCGGTGCGCACGGGCGCCGCCCGCCTGGCCGGGGCGCTGCGCGAGCGCCTGGGCGACTACCTGGTGATCCAGACCAACTCGGGCGCCGAGACGGTCGAAGCCGCCCTCAAGCACGCCTACCTCGAACGCGAGCGCCCGCTGTTCTGGGCCGTCGAGGGGGGCTTCCACGGCAAGACGCTCGGCGCCGTCCAGCTGACGGGGTCCTACAAGGAGCCGTTCGAGGCGCTGGGCTTTCGGGTTCGCTTCCTCGACCCCGACGACCCCGCCGACTGGGAGGCGGCCGCGCAGGACGTAGACGAGGTGGCGGCGGCTTTCGTCGAGCCGGTGTTGGGCGAGGGCGGGGTGCGGGCATTGCCGGCGGCCTTCGTGGCGTGGCTCTCGGCCACCTGCCGCGGCGCCGGCATCCCGCTGGTCGTCGACGAGATCCAGTCGGGCATGGGGCGCACGGGCACGTTTCTGGCCTCCGAGCAGATCGGTCTGGAGCCGGACTACCTGTGCCTCTCGAAGGCGTTGGGCGGCGGGCTGGCGAAGATCGGGGCGCTGCTGATCCGGCGCGAGCGCTTCGTCGAGGAGTTCTCGGTCATCCACACGTCCACCTTTTCCGAAGACGGCCTCAGCAGCGGCATCGCGCTCAAGGCGCTCGAGATCCTCCACCGCGACGACCTGCCGGCCCGCTGCGCCGAGAAAGGCGCCTACCTGGTCGAGCGGCTCGACGCGTTGCGCCGACGCTTCCCCGAGGTGGTGGCCGAGGCGCGGGGCCGGGGCCTGATGGTGGGCTTCGAACTGCGCGACCAGCGCGATTCCCCCTCCAACATCCTGCGCCTGGTCGCCGAGCACGACTACCTGGGGGGCTTTGCCGCCGCCTACCTGCTCAACGTCCACAACATCCGCGTGGCGCCCACGCTCAGCAATCCGTGCACGCTGCGCATCCAGCCCTCGGCCTACATCACCGAGGCGCGGCTGGACCGCTTCGTGGACGCCGCCGCGTCGCTCTGCGAGGCCATCCAGGCCCAGGACGCCGGCCACCTTGTCGGCTTCCAGATGGGCCGCGCGCCCTCCGAGATCGTCGACTACCACGGCACCCATCCCTTCAAGCGGGAGCAGCCGCAGACGGTGCGGCGCGTGGCGTTCCTGGGCCACCTGATCGAGCCGAGCGACCTGACCATCTGGGATCCGTCGCTGAAGGTCTTTAGCGGCGAGGAGCTGGAGCGCTACCTCGAAAAGGCGGCGCGCGTGCTCAGCCCGAAGATCTTCGACCGGGTGCACATCCGCTCGCGCACCGGCGAAGAGTTGCACCTGAGTTGCATCTGCCTGGTGCTCTCTTCCCACCAGATCGAGCGCGCCTTCCGGGGCCGGGATTACGAGTGGATCGTCGAGAAGATCGAGGAGGCGGTGGTGCTGGCGCGCGAGGCCGGCTGCCAGATCATCGGCCTCGGCGGCTACAGCTCGATCCTGACGGGCAACTGCAAGCGCCTCACCACCACCGGCATCGCGCTCACTTCGGGCAACTCGTTGACGGCGGGCATGGGCATCGTGGCCCTCAAAGAAGCCGCCCTCGACAACGACATCGACCTGGCGCAGGCGCGCCTGGCCGTCATTGGCGCGCACGGCAACATCTCGAGCACCTACGCGCTGATGATGGCGCCGCTCGTGGCCGAGCTGGTGCTCATCGTGCGCAACCTGGCTTCGCCCGCGCTCAAGGCCCTCGTCGAAGAGATCTACGGCGTCAACCCGCACGTCAAGGTGAGCATCTTCGACTCGGTGGAGGCCATCCGGGACTGCTCGTTGGTGGTGGCCGCCTCCAACTCGGCCCGCCCGCTGATCTACCCCCGGCACCTCAACGCCGAGCCGGTCGTCATCTGCGACATTTCGATCCCGCACGACGTATCTTCGGAGGTGTTGCTCTCCTGCCCCAACGTGACGGTGATCCAGGGCGGCGTGGTGCGGCTGCCCTACAACGACGACTTCGTCATCGGCGGCATCCCCCTCGAAGCCGGTCACATCTTCGCCTGCCTGGCCGAGACCATCCTGATGGGGTTCGGCGACGCAGACTTCGAAGGCTCCATCGGACCGATCACGCCCGACGGGGTCGAAACAACGCTCAAGATGGCCCAGGCCCACGGCTTCACGCTGGGCCGTCTGAAGACCGAACGATCCTTCTAGGGAGTTGGATTATGGCCCTCGATCCGCTACATTATCGCCGGGTAATGAGCCAGTTTGCCACCGGCGTGACCGTCGTGACGACGCGCATAGGCCGGGACGTGCACGGCCTGACGGTCAACGCCTTCTGCTCGGTCTCCTGCGACCCTCCGCTGCTGTTGGTGTGCATCCACAACGAGGCCTACAGCCGCGAGGTCATCCAGAAGAGCCGGTGCTTTGCCGTCAACATCCTCTCGCAGGAGCAGGAGGAGGTGGCCCGGCGCTTCTCGACGTCCTCGCTGACGGCGGCCCAGCGTCTGGCCGACCTGGAGCACCAGCCGGTGGTCACCGGCGCGCCCGTCTTCAAGGAAGTCGTCGGGTGGCTCGACTGCAAGCTCATCGCCTCCTATCCCGGCGGCGACCATACGATCTTTCTGGGCGAAGTGCTCGCCACCGGCCACCGGGACGACCGTGACCCGCTGGTGTTCTTCCGCAGCCAGTATCAGCCGTCCGATAAAGAGACCCTCTTGACCGCTCCACGGTGAGCCTGTTTTTTATGAAGGAGAGCCAGCGCAAAGTGGTGCTCATCACGGGTGCTTCGTCCGGCATCGGGAGGCAGTGCGCCACCTATCTGGCCGGCAAGCACTACACGGTTTACGGTGCCAGCCGCAACGGCAACACCGAGGTCGAGGGCGTCGAGATGATCAAGATGGACGTCTCGGAGGACCGCTCGGTAGAGCGCGGCATCGGCCACATCCTGCAACGCGAGAACCGGCTCGACGTGGTGGTCAACAACGCCGGCATCGGCATTGCCGGCGCCATCGAAAGCACCCCCATCGACTGCGCCCGCCGCCAGTTCGAGACCAACTTTTTCGGCATCCTGCGCGTCTGCAGCGCGGTGTTGCCGCAGATGCGCACCCAGCGCAGCGGCCTGATCATCAACATCAGTTCGCTCGGTGGGCTCTTCGGCCTGCCCTTCCAGGGTCTCTACTGCGCCAGCAAGTTCGCCCTCGAAGGCATGACCGAGAGCATGCGCATGGAGGTCAAGCGCTTCGGCATCCACGTCACGCTCATCAATCCGGGGGATTTCAAGACCAATTTCACCCGGAACCGGCAGAAGATCGAGTATCACAAGCCCCACTCGGTCTACCAGGAGCCTTTCGACCGGGCGCTCTCGATTGTAGAGAACGACGAGATGGGGGGGCCGAACCCGGAGATCATCGCCCGGCTGGTGCATCGGATCATTACCCGGCGCCGGCCCAAGGTGCGCTACTTTGCGGGCCGTGCCTACCAGAAAGCCGCGCCGTACCTGAAAAAATGGCTTCCGGCGCGGCTGGTCGAGCGAATGCTCATGCGCTACTACGGCCTGTAGCGTCCGGCCCGCTGCTATTTTTCCGTCGATCCCCTGTCCATTGATCGCGGAAATGAATATGTTATTGTCATCTGGCCGAAGATAAAGTGCGATTGGATAGTTTGCCGTAGCGTGTTGTTCGGCTTCCGGCGGCATCGGCGTTCGGACGGGAGCCTGTAGTTGCACTTTTGAGAAGCACAGACCAGGGTTTCGCTAACGTGGAGGATGCCGATATGATTCGCCTCTCAAGCCCCATCACGTCCATCCGTCCGCACTACCAGATCGTCGTCGTAGGCTCGGGCTACGGCGGCGCCATTGCCGCCTCGCGCCTGGCCCGCGCCGGGCAGCAGGTGTGCCTGCTCGAACGCGGCAAAGAGTTGCAGCCGGGCGAGTATCCTCGCACGAGTTGGGAATTGCGGCGCCAGGTCCAGATGGACTTCCCGAAGCGCCACCGGGGATCCCGGACGGGGCTCTACGACTTTCGCATCAACCGCGAGATCCACGCTCTGGCCGGCTGCGGCCTCGGCGGCACCTCGCTCATCAACGCCAACGCCGCCTCACCGCCTCTGCGAGGCGTCTTCGACGACCACTGGCCCGCCGCCCTGCGCGCCGACGTAGACAACCTCCTGGGCCAGGACTTCCGCCGCGCGGAGGACATGCTCAAGCCCACGCCCTACCCGGAGCATTTCCCCCCGCTGCCCAAGCTCGTCGCACACGAGCAATGCGCCGAGGCGCTCGATGAGACCTTTTACCGGGTCCCCATCAACGTCACCTTCGAGGACGGCACCAACCACGTCGGCGTAGACCAGCAGGCTTGCAAGCTCTGCGGCGACTGCATCACCGGCTGCAACCACGCCGCCAAGAACACCTTGCTGATGAATTACCTGCCCGACGCGCGCAACCACGGCGTCGTGATCTTCACGCAGGTGCAGGTACGCCGCATTGAGCGCGAGGGCAACCACTGGCTCGTCTTCTACCGGCTGCTGGGCTTCGGGCGGGAAAAGTTCGACCCGCCGGAGATGTTCGTCAGCGCCGACGTCGTGATCCTGGGGGCCGGCTCGCTCGGCTCGACGGAGATCCTGCTGCGCTCGAAAGCCACCGGGCTGCCGCTCTCGGACCGGCTCGGCCAGCGCTTCACCGGCAACGGAGACTTCATCGGCTTCTCCTACAACAGCGACGTCCGGGTAGACGGCGTCGGCTACGGCAAGCGCAAGCCGGAGGGCCGCGACCCCGTGGGGCCGTGCATCACCGGCATCATCGACATGCGCGAGGGCAAGGGCCGGACGGTAGACGAGGGCATGATCATCGAGGACGGCACCGTGCCCGGCCCGATGGCCAGCCGGCTGCTGCCCTTCGGCCTGGCGGCGGCCTCGGTGCCGATGGGCCGAGACACCGACCGGGGCTTCGGCGACTTCCTCCGGGAGCTGTGGCGGCAACTCGTCGGCTTCGTGCTCGGCCCCTACCACGGCGCGGTGCGGCACACGCACCAGTTCCTCTCGGCCAGCCACGACGACGCCGGCGGACGCATGTACCTCGAAGACGACCGCCTCCGCATCGACTGGCCCGACGCCGGGCAGCAGCCCAGCTTCGAGCGGCTCAACCAGAGCATGTTCCAGGCGGCCCGCGCGCTCGGCGGCACCTACATCAAGCATCCGCTCTGGCGGAGGGTCCTCGGCAAAGACGTGATCACCTCGCATCCGCTGGGCGGCTGCACGATGGCCGAGGACGCCGCCGGAGGCGTCGTCAACGACCGCAACCAGGTCTTCGAGAGCGACACCGCCGTGCACGGGGGCCTCTACGTCATGGACGGCGCCGTCGTGCCCCGGTCGATCGGCATCAACCCGCTGATGACCATCTCGTCGCTGGCCGAACGATCCACGCGCCTGCTCGCCCGGAACCGGGGCTGGCAGATCGACTACACGCTGCCCTCGCGCCCCCAAGCGCCGCCCCGCCAGGCCCACGTCGGCCTCCAGTTCACCGAGAACATGGCCGGCCACTTCTCCACCGCCTTCACTGACGAACTGCCCCCGCTGACGCTCACGCCCGCCTACTTTCAGGCCGAACGGCAAGGCATCGAAGAGCAGGCCAGCTTCGCCTTCGTGCTGACGGTGCTCTCGGAAGACCTCGACGCCTTCCTGGCCGATCCCAACCACGAGGGGCACTCGGTGGGCACGGTCGTGGCGCCGACGCTCTCGCCGCACCCGCTGCTGGTCACCGGAGGCGGTTTTCGACTGTTTCCGCCGCTGCCGGACCGGCCCAAGACGCATCCGGTGATTTACCACTTCAAGTTGACCACGCGCCAGGGGCGTCGCTATCGCTACGACGGCTTCAAGCTGGCCTGCCGGGCCTGGGGCAACGGGCCCTGGGGCGACACCTCGACCATGTACTTTCAGCTACGCGAGGGGCACGAAGCCGGCGGGCCGGTGGTGGGCACCGGCATCACGCGGTTGAAATTCCTCAAGTGGCTGGTGCAGTTGACCACAACGCGCGCCAACAACGCACCCACACGCTGGGAGCTTTTCAAGCAAACGATGCGGTTCAACCTGTGGTTTGCCGGATCGATGATAAAGATCTACGGCTGGCGCGTGATCTTTCTGGGGAGAAAAAAGAAGCGCTTTAAACCCTCCTACGCATGCGACTAAAAGAGAATATGACGCGCCGGCTTCCGGCAGGCTCGCACGCGCGCATAGCGCAGCAGGCATCATGGAATACGTAAGGCCCGATACGATTGGCGCGGCAGTGGCGAGGATTGCCGAGGGCGGGACGCCGCTGGCGGGTGGCACCGTCGTGGTGCCCCGCGTCGTGCGCAAGGGTATGCGGCTTGCGCTGGTGGACATCTCGCGGCTCCGGGCGCTTGAGGACGTGGCCGAACGGGAGGGCCACCTGTACGTGGGCGCGCTGGCCCGGCTGGAAAGGCTGGCGGAGCATCCGGCGCTGCAGGCCTCTTTTGCAGCCGTGGCGCGTGCCGCCGCCGCCGTGGGGAACCCGCAGGTGCGCCGCGCGGCGACGCTGGGCGGCAACCTGGCCCTCCGGCTCCCCATCTCAGACCTGATGCCGGCGCTGGTGGCCCTCGGCGCCGAGGTGGTCTGCGCCGGGCCGGAGGGCGAGGCGCCCGTGCCCGCCTTGCAGTTCGCCACCGACGGCGTGGCTTATCCGCACCTGATAACGGGTGTCCGGTTGCCGCTGGAGGGCGCGTGGCGATCGGATTTCGTCAAGTTTGCTTGGCGGCGGGCTTCGGGCAAGACGGTCGTCAACGTGGCGGCAGCGCTACGCCTGGAGGAGGATCGCATCGTCGCGGCCAGGCTGGCCCTGGGCCGCACCACCACGCGGGCGCCCCGGCTTTCGCGGACGGAGCAACTCCTCACGGACCGCCGCGTGGGCACCGACCTGGTACAGGAAGCAGCCGCCACGGCCGCCGAAGAGGCAGCGTTGGACGTGCCCTCGCGCGTGGGCACGCCCTACCGGCGGCAACTCGTGGCGGCGGGCGTGCGCCAACTTCTAACGGCGATGACGAAGCCATGAAGGTAGCGCTACGGATCAACGGACGTCCGGTGGAGTGCCAGACCCCCGTCGAACTCTCGTTGCGGGAGTTGCTGCACGACCACCTGGGCTACAAGGAGGTGCGCTACGGCTGCGGCGAAGGCGTCTGCGGCGCCTGCATGGTGCTGCTCGACGGAGAGCCCGTGGCCTCGTGCCTGAAGCTGGCCGTGCAGGCCGAGGGCGCCGACGTGGTGACCGCCGCCGGCCTGGAAGCGGCGGGCGACGACGCCGAGGCCGCGCAGGTCCGTCTGCTCAAGGAGCACCTGCTGGCGCGCGGCGCCTTTCAGTGCGGCTACTGCGCCTGCGGCATGCTCGTCTCCGCCGCGCACGCGTTGAAATCCGGCGGGGCGGCCACGCCCGAGGCCGTCCGGCACAGCCTTTCGGGCAACCTGTGCCGCTGTTCGGGCTACCAGCAGATCGTCGATGGCGTGACGGCGGCGGCGGCGGGCGACGTGCCGCCGGCGGTTCGTTTCGTCAACGAGAACCTGCGGCAGAAGATCGACGCCACCGTCCGCTACCCGACCGACGCGCCGGTCGAGGACCCGTTGGTGGGGCGCATCCTCTGGAGCGAGCACCCGGCGGCCCGCATCACCGCCCTCGACGTGAGGGCCGCGCGCGCGTTGCCCGGCGTCGAAGCCGTGCTGACCTCCCGCGACATTCCCGGACGCAACCGCGCCGGCACCAACGTTTTCATTTCGCACCATCCCTTGCTGGCCGTCGACCGCGTCCGCTCGATGGGCGACGCGGTGGCCCTGGTAGCGGCGCAGACGGAGGAGGCGGCCCGCGCAGCGCTCGAGGCCATCGAGGTCCGCTACGAAGTCCTACCCGCCGTGCTCGACCCACGCGAGGCCGCCCGCCGCGAGGCGCCCCGCGTGCATCGGCGCAGCAACCTGATCGGCCAGTTCACCGAAACGCGCGGCGACGTGGAGGCGGGCCTGCGCCAGGCCGACCTCGTCGTCGAGGACACCTATTTCTGCACCGTCAACGACCACGCGTGCATGGAGCTGGAGGGCGGCCTGGGCTGGTACGAAGACGGCGTGCTGGTGCTCTCGGTCTCATGCGAGACGCCCTACATGGCGCAGCGGGCGGCGGCGCTGGCGCTGGACCTGCCCACGGAGCGGGTGCGCATCCTGGCCGGGCGCATGGGCGGCGCCTTCGGCAAGTACCTCATCACGAGCATCGAAGCCCACCTGGCCTTGCTGGTACACAAGACGGGCAAGCCGGTGAAGCTGGTGCTCGACCGCAAAGAGGCCCTGGCGCGCGCGCCGAAACGCCATTCGTTCATCGGCACCTACCGCCTGGGGCTGCGCAACGACGGGACGCTGCTGGCCCTGGAGGCCGACGTCCTGGCCGATTCCGGTCCGTACGTCTCGATGACGCCGGCGGTCATTTCCATCTTCGCCGTCGAGGCGGCCGGCGCCTACGAGATCCCCCACCTGCGCGCTAACACGCGGGGGGTGCTCACCAACAACCTGCCGACGGCGCCCATGCGGGGCTTCGGCACCCAGCAGATCTCCTTCGGCATCGAGTCGATTATCGAGAAGGCGGCTCGTACGCTCGGCATGGATCCGCTCGAACTGCGCCGCAAGAACCTCGTCCGCACGCGCCACGACGGGCGGGGCCGCGAGCGAGCGGTCGAGCCTACCTGGCTGGACTGCACCGCCGAGCGCGCGCTCGAAGCGCTGGGGCCGCCGCCCGAGGCGCCGGCGGGATGGCTCGTGGGCCGGGGTGTGACGACGGTGCACGCCAAGTACGGCTTCCCCTACGGCTTCGTGGATCGCTTCCTGGGCCGCGTGACGGTAAACGGCACCGGGGCCTTCGAGGTGGCCTCGGAGGTGCCCGACGCCGGCACCGGCGTGCCCTTCGGTCTGGCCAGCCTGCTGGCCGAACGCTTCGGCCTCGAGCAACTGCCGGGCTACCGGCAGAGCCAGGACGCCCTCGACGATCCGACGGGCTTCCTCTTCAGCAGGGGCCACCGTCCGGGACGGCTACGCACCTGGTGCTATTACACCATCGAGACCCTGCAATCGAACGTCGCCGGTACGCTCCAGGCCCGGATGGCCGACCTGGGGCCCTCGTCGCACCGACGGGCGATGCGGCTCACGGCCTGGGCGGTCAACCTCTTCAACAAGCTCAGCAGCGGACTCAAGACGTGGCTGTTTCCCTACGGCCCGGACGCCTACGTGCCGCGCATCGCCGGCAGCCGCAGCTTTTACATGGCCGGGCGCGCGGTGCTCGACGCGGCGGACCATCTGGAAGCGCACGCCCTGGCGCTGGCCGCGCAAGCGCTGGGCGTAGACGCCGGGGCACTGGAAGCCGGCGGGCGGGGCGTCTATCGGCGCGACGACCCGGAGGCCGGCCTCTCCTGGGCCGAACTGGCCGCCGCGGCCGGTGGCACGCTCACGGCCATCGGCACGGCCCGGCTGCCCCGTGGCAACCTGCTCGTCTCGCGCAGCGGCAACCAGGTCGGCCCGGTGGATTTCATGGACGGCACGCACGCCTGCGACCTGGCCGTCGATCCGGACACCGGCGAGGTTCGCATCCTGGGCTACGCGGCCTGCCACGACGTAGGGCGGGCCTTCAACCCCGAGACGATCCGCGGCCAGGTCTACGGCGGCATTGCCATGGGCATCGGGCAGGCGCTTTACGAGCACCTCGTCGTCGAGCAGGGCCAGGTCAAGACGCAGGGCCTGCACGAGTACCTGGTGCCGACGAGCCTCGACGTACCCGGCAACGTCTCGATTATCCTGCTTGAATCGGGCGAGGGCCTCGGGCCGGGGGGCGCCAAAGGCGTGGGCGAGGGCGCGGCGGTGGCGGCGCCCAACGTCGTCGCCAACGCCCTCTACGACGCGCTCGGCGTACAGCTACACACCATCCCGGCCACACCCGAAGCCATCGCCGAGGCAGCCCGCCGGCGGTAGGCCGCCTCCTTCACTCCCTCCCAACCAGCCCCCAGAGAGCGCATGCCCCGCCCCGACACCGACATCATCGACTACATCAGCCACGACGAGATCAACCTCGAACTCTACATCTGCACCCGCATCCTGAAGCTCAACTCGCTCCACTTCGGCTACTGGGAGAATGGCGAGGCGCTCACGATGGACAACGTGCGCCGCGCGCAGGCCCGCTACACCGAAAAGCTGCTCGGCCACATCCCCGAAGACGTCCGCACGGTGCTCGACGTCGGCTGCGGCATCGGCGACGTTTCGAAGGCGCTCCTGGGCCGGCACTACCGCGTGACGGCCCTCTCGCCCGACCGCGAGCACGCGCGCTACTTCCGACAGCCCGACCTGGCCGCCGTCCGCTTCCACAACGTCAAGTTCGAAGACCTCGACCTCGACGAGACCTTCGACCTAGTGTTGATGAGCGAGTCGCAGAACTATTTCGACACGGACGTCGGCTTTTCGCAATGCCGGCGCTACCTGCGCCCGGGCGGCTACCTGCTCGTGTGCGGCCTGTTCAAGAAAAGCGCCAACGGCCAGGTCTTCGAGCACCTGCGCAACCAGGAAGACCGCTACATGGCCGCCGCCGAGGCGCACGGCTTCGCCCTGCGCAAGCACGTAGACATCACCCGGCAGGTCCTCCCGACGATGCAGTACGCCCAAGAGGCTTTCGACGCGCACGTGCTGCCGTTGCTTGAGGTGGTCGACCGCTACGCCCGCGCCACCTCGCCGCTCAAGTTGAAGATGCTGCGCCTGATCTTCCGCAAAGAATGGCGCCGGGCCAGCGTCATCCGGAAATATTACGAGGAATTTTTCGACCCCGCGTTGCTCGAAGAACACGTGCGCTACGCCACCCATCTGTATCAGTACGACGGCCACGCCGTCCCGTCTTCCCGCCCATCTGCTCCCTCCTCCCCATGAAGACGCAAGAAGATGCAGCAAAATCAGTCACGCCAGAGCAGAAAAAGCCCAGTTGGTGCCCCGAGCCGGAAGACCAACCAAAGAGTTGGTGCCCCGAGACGCCGAAGCGCGAAAAGGACCTGGGCTTCGAACGCCAGCCTATGGTCGATTGGTTCGACCCGCGCCAGCTAGCCCAGACGGGCCTGCGCACCGTCCTTTCGACCGTCTTCGGCGCGTTTTTCGACAAGCGGGAACTGGAGGCGGCCCTCAACCCTCCCTTGCAAGACCCGGACGCCCACGACCACTTCACGTACGATGCGAGCGGCGGGGACTTCTGGTTCGATTACGTCGCCGACACGGGCGACGGCTGGAACCCGACCTACACCCTGGCATGGTTGCTGGCCCAACGCCAGTTGCCCCTGTTGGGCCAGGAACAATCCCTGCCGCGGGGGCGGTTGCTGATCCTCGGCGGCGACCAGGTCTACCCGACGGCCTCGCGCCAGGAATACCAGAACCGCTTCTCCGGCCCCTTCCGTAGCGCGCTGCCGTGCGAGGAGCCGGAGGCCGTGCCGGACCTCTTTGCCCTGCCCGGCAACCACGACTGGTACGACGGCCTGACCAGCTTCCTGCGCCTCTTCTGCCAGCAACGCTGGATCGGCGGCTGGCGAACCCGGCAACAACGCAGCTACTTCGCTATCGAGTTGAAGCCTTACAACCTCTGGATCTGGGGCATCGACGTGCAACTGGAATCGGACATCGACAAGCCGCAACTCGATTACTTCCGCCTTGTTGCCCGGCACATCAGGGAATCCGGGCACCCCAAACAGCCTCGCGTGATCCTGTGCACGGCAGAGCCGGCCTGGATCGATGCCCAGGAGGGAAAACTGGAAAAGTATTCCAAGCTGAAGTTCTTCGAAGAGCGCATCATCAAAAAGGAGGCGTGCGCCGAACTCGTCGTGACCCTCGCCGGCGACCTGCACCACTACTGCCGGTACGAGGCCCCGGCCACCGGGCATCAAAAGATTACGTCGGGCGGCGGCGGGGCTACGCTGGCCGGCACGCACCAGCTACCCGAAAAACTGGATCCCATCGACAAAGATCACATCGTAGAGGAGGCCTACGAGCGCAAGGAGGGAGGCGTCTTCCCCCAAGCGAAAGTGTCCAGGTTCCTTTCGCTGGGCGTCTTGAAGCTCCCGTTTCTGAGCCGGTCTTTCTCGTTTACGCTGGGGCTGCTGTTTCTGCTGACGGCCTGGCTGATCCAGCGGGGCACCCTGGGCCAGCCCCAGGACGTGCTGACGACGCTGGCCGGGCTTGCGCCGACGTTCTCGAACCTGGGCACGGCGCTTGGGTACATCCTGAGCTTCGCCATCGTAAGCCCCGGCGCGGTGCTGGTCATCGCCCTGATCGTGCTGGGGTTCACCGCCTTTAGCGCCGAGAAATGGTACGTGGGGCTGGTGCACGGCCTCGTGCAGGGCCTGCTGTGCTTGCTGACCATCTGGATCTTCGCCTACCTCACCTATCTCCTGTTTCCGGCGTTGGAAGCACCCGTCTGGGCGCGCGTGCTCGTCTTCAGTATACTGATGAGCGTGGGCGCCGGCCTGCTCAGCGCTACCGTGGTGGGCGTCTACCTGTGGCTGGTCCACCACCCGCCCTTCAAGCTGCACCTCAACGAGGTGTTTGCCAGCCAGTCTTACCAGGACTACAAAAACTTCCTGCGCTTCCGTGTAAATAGCGAGGGCATCACCCTCTATCCCATCGGGATCAAGCGGGTGATCAAGAACAAGAAATGGAAGTTCAACCCGAACGCGAAAGACGGCGAGCCGTGGTTCGAGCCAGCCAAAGGCGATCTCAAAATAGCGCACCTGATCGAGGGGCCGATTGACCTTCCCATGCCCGGCCGCCCGTGAGGCCAACTCCGCCTGCGCGATCCGGATATTACGGCTGCTCCTCGGTAGGCTCCTGGCGTGGCACGTCGTTGTGCTCGTGCCGCAGCGCCGAAAGCGCCTGATAGACGACTTTGCGCGCCCGGTTTATGCCTCCCAGCGGTCGGTGCTCCGAGAGGCTGTGCCACGGCGTAAACGACAGATCTTCGCAGAACGTCTGCTGGGCCGCCGTGTCGAAATGCTGCGCAGGGATCCGGATGGTGGCGACCTTTTGAAAGGGCGAAAGGTCTTCGTCCCACACCGCCGTGGCGTCCTCAATAGGCATCGTGTAGGGGTCGGTTTGCACTTGGATCATAAAGTCGAACCGCGCTTCTGTGGCGGCCAATTGTTGCCGCATCGCCGCGCGCAGGTAATCGTCGGGAGGACTTTTGGGGATCTCGTCGGGCTGCGCTACGACGGGTCTGGCCCGGTACTTGACGGCGCGATCTCCGAAGCGGTAGGGCACTACACTGGCATAGAAAATGTGCAAGGGGTTGGCGTGCTTTTTCAGCGAGCGGATGCCGATGCCCAGTTCCCGCAAATGGAGATCGAAGGGGTTGAGGAAGAACCAGAGCAGCCGCAGGGGATTCGGCTTGCCCAGCAGCCGGGCAAAGGTCGCCACGTCGGGGGCAATGAGCGCCTCCGGGGTAATCAGCAGGAAGTCCTGCGTCGTTGCGTCTTTCTCGTCCTCCAGTATTTTCTCTCCCTTGACCCCCAGCAGCTTAATCGCCATGCCCCGCACGTCCCGCTTGATGTCGGAGCGGTAGGTGCCGTCGCGCCCCAGGCCGGTGGCGTTGGAAAAACGGATCCACGCCGGATAGGTGCACGCCTGTGCGAAGACCCCCACCCGCAACGACGCAGGCAACTCCGGCACGATGAACTCGGCGCGGACACAACCGTGGTGCTTGGGATGCGACTCGCGTAGAAACTTCCCCGAGGGGCCTTGCCGCACCTGCTGCCGCCGCACGGCAAGCAGCTGCTCGATGTGCACGGCCTCATCGGGCGGGGGATACTCCTTTGCCAGTTCCAAGACCACCGGGGACTTCGTGGTCTGCGCCATGTTATCCTTTGTTCAGCCGTCCCAGAGAGCAGGGAGCGGCGTATCCACTCACGTTTTGTAGGGAAACTCAGTGTAGGGGCTGGGCCTGATACCCAGGTACTCCTCCCAGTGATGAATCAGGCAGCCGATGCGGAACCCCACCGCGATGACGCCCAGCGCGATGGCGTCGTCGTAGAGCCGATCCTGCGACAGGCCGAGAAACGTCCCGCCCTCCCCGGCAATCCAGGCTGCGAACAGCGCTGCGATGGCGACGATGGTCCAAAGCAGAGAAAATCTGTGCAAGAACTTCGAGTTCAAGACCTCCTTTAACCAGGTTCCCATGCCGTTCACCTCCCCGTAGGGTTGCTTATGCGGTAGCGAAAAAACGTAAGGAAATGCCCCTTGCACTCCTGGCAACGCACTGCTTCTTGCAGGCCTTCCGCCCTTCGACACCTCCCTGCAACTCCACCAAAAGACCTTGCGTCCACCCCTCACACCCGCAAGGTCCTTCGAAAACGTTCCACGACAGACCCTTCGCAAGAATG
>JBFGTT010000018.1:0-15357 GCA_041565995.1 Rhodothermales bacterium | reverse complement strand
TCGCCGAGGGCGACGACGGCGCCCGTCAGTCGGGGCTGCGTGGGGTTGGTCACGTCCACCACCTTGACGCCCTCGCGGTCGGCCACGAAGGCGTAGCGGAACTGCACGGCCACGGCGCGCGGCCCCTGCAGCGCCGGCGTGTCGAGGCTGGCTCGCACCTGCGGCGAGAGCGGGTTGCTGAGGTCCACCACGTGCAGGCCGCTCGTCTCGGAGACGACGTAGGCGTAGTTGCCCGCAATCGTCAGGTTGACGGCCCCGGTCAACTGCCCGCCGGGGTTGAACGTGGCCGCGCGCCGGAGGAAGTTGTTCTCCGGGTTGCCGTCGTGCAGCGTGTTCACGTCCACGACGACGAGGCCCTCCTGGCGGTCGGTGACGTAGGCGTAGCGGAAGAGCGGCGCGATAGGCCGTTCGAGGTTCTGCGGGAGTTGCGGCCGATCCAGGTTCATGGGCACGTTGCTGGGCAGGGCCACGGCGGTGGCGTCGCGCGTGTCGACGCGGGTGCGCTCGCCCAGGCCGCTGTTCTGCGCATCGACCAGGCGTTGCGCCCGGTTCTTGTTGGCGATGTTGGCCCGGTCGAGGATGCGCAGGCCGCCCGGCCCGTCGGCCACGAAGACGTACTCGCCGCGCACGGCGATGCCCTGCGCGTTGCTCGTGCCGACGCCGTAGGCCGTGGCCAGTTGCCGCCCGTCGTTGACCATCGCCCGGAAGGACGCCGGGTAGAGGAGGCTGTGCAGGTAGCTGCCGATGACCGGCTGCGGCTCGTCGCCCTCGGTCGTCTTCACAGCCTGCACGCCCTTCCGGCCCTCGGCCACGTAGACGTACTCGCCGACGAAGTTGAGCAGGTTGGTGCCCTGGCCCAGTACCGACCCCATCCAGGCGTTGTTGTCGTTGGCGGCGGAGACGTGGCAGTCGGTGCATTGCATCGTCTCGGTGGTGCGCACCGTGTGCGGGATGTTGGGCGAGAAGGCGTAGCCCGAATAGCCGGCGGCGGAGATCGTCGGCTGCTGGTGCAGCACCGTCTGCCGGTTGCGCGCCGTAACGGTGGCGATGACCGACGAGGCCGAGCGCATGGGCGAGAACTTGTTGCCCTTGCTGCTCGGGCTGATGCCCAGCAGGAAGTTGTCGGTGCGCAGCACCTGCGGGTTGTAGTAGACCTGCCCCCGGCTCAGGCCGCCCTCGTTGTGCTTCTCGGCCAGCTTGTCGTTGACTTCGAGGGGCAGGTGGCAGCCGTAGCAGCCGGTGTTCCACGACGTATGGCAGGTGTAGCACTCCATGCTGCTCGTGCCGTGCGCCAGCAGCCTCGGATCGGCGGAGGCGTTGCCCCAGCTTCCGTCGCGCAGCATCGTCTTGGCCTTCATTGCCTTCTCGTTGAAAGCCGGGCTGGCGGGGTTGACGAGGTCGGCCACCTGCGTCACCTCCCATTCGAGGCCCTCGTAGAGCTTCGAGCGCTGGATGATCTTGTCGTCCCGGATTTCGAACTGCCGGGTGCCGAAGGCCGTGCGCACGCCGCTGAGGCGGCTGGCGAGGTCGTGCCCGCCGTTGATGCCGGAGGTCACCAGCGTGGCGCGCTCGGTGACGGTGCCGTGGCAGTCGATGCAGGCGATCTCGATGGGGTCGGGCGTGGCGCCCCAGAGGCGTCCGTCGCCGTGCACGTCCTGCTCGGTGTGGCAGTCGATGCAATGCAGCCCGCGTTCGAGGTGGATGTCCATCAGGTGCACGGCCTTGCCGAACTTGTCTGGGTCGCTCTCCGGGATGACGGCGCCTGCGGCGTCGAGCAGGCGGCCCTGGCGATCCCGCTTGTAGACCTTGCGGAAGTTCCACGAGTGGCCGTGGTGATCGGCGAATTGCAGGTCTTTGAAGGTGTCGTTGCGATCCCAGAGCGCCCGCCGGTCCGCCTCGCTCATCTGCTCGTCGCGGTGGACGGTGGCGCTGAGGATCCGCTCGCCTTCGGTCTCCTGGTCCCACCACATCGAGCCGGTGTAGGTCTCCAGCGCGGCATTGCCCTGGTGGTGGTGGCACGTCAGGCATTGCGAGACGGGCACGCGGACGGTCAGGCGGTGGGCGATGGGGTGGCCCGGCTCGTCCTTGGGGATGCTCGGATCGGCGGAGCCGGAGCGGCCCGGTAGGCCGCCGCCGCGCAGGAAGGCCGTCACCTCAGGCCCGCTGTTGAGCGTGTCGCGTTCGTTGGCGTAGACGACGTGGCAGCCGGTGCAGCCGCTGTGCCGGTAGTCCCCGGCGGTCTGGTTGGTGCCGATGAACCAGAGCGTGGGGTCGTTCAGGCGGGTCTTCTGCACGGCGATGCCGGCACCGGCCACCTTGAAGTCGGTGCCGCGTGCGCGCGTGCCGGCGTCGTTGTTGCCGCGTTCGAGCACGCGGAAGGGGTCGAGGGCGGGGAGGATGGGGAAGCGTGGCAGCGGCTCCAACTTGGGCACCAGGCTCGTCGGCGAGCGGTTTTCGAAGTCGAGCAGGCCGGCTTCCTGGTTGGCGCGCGTGGCGCGGATGACGGCGGGCGTGCCGTCGGGCATGTAGCCCTCGCCGTAGACGGGCCGCTTGGCCGCCAGCACGCCGTTGTTGTAGAAGGCGGCCTGCGCCACGAGCGCGCCGGTGCCCATGATCGAGGTGAGCATGCGGTGGTAGATGTCCTCGTGGCACGCGCCGCAGGTCTGGCCGGCCACGCGGAAGTCGCCGGGGTTCATGAAGCGGATGAATGCCGGCGACTCGTGGTTGATGGCGGCGTAGCTGTCGACGGGGTTGGCCGAGGAGGCGAAGACGTCGGACTGGCGGGGCTGCACGTGGGCGCGTTCCTTGTCCGTCGCCGCGCCGTCGCCGCCGTGGCAGTCCACGCACGTGATGCCGATCTCGTCGTCGCCGTCGCGGTGCATCGACTCGATGCCCTGGTGGCACTGCATGCACCCCTCGGAGGCCCGCCCGAAGCCGAGCGTCTGCGCCCTGGCGCGCTGCCCCTGCTCGCGCGAGGTCGATCCCATCAACACAAAAACCAGCGGGACCAGCGCCAGAAAACCCAGCGTCAGCAGCGATGGCCAGAACCCGTGCTTTCTCGTTCGCATCGTGGAGATCCCAGGAAAACCGTGAGAGAAACGGCGGCAGGAACCGCCTTCAGTAGAGCGCCACCAGCGCGACGTTGCCGGTGAGGATGGTATCCTTGTTGGGCAGGCCGTCGACCAGCGCCCCGTCCTGCGGGAAGAAAGCCCCGCCACCGAGTTGCAGGACGAAGTTCTCGTTCAAAAACACCCGCCACCGTAGCGCGCCGTTGACCTCGTAGCCCAGCGCGTTGGCGACGTCCTGGCCCAGCACGGCGGTGTCGAAGAAGCGGAAGTAGTTGGCGTCGAGTTGCAGGAAGAGCCGGGGCGTCAGCACGGCGTCGAGGCCGAGGTTGAGGAGTTGGATGCCGGGGTTGACGAAGTTGGCCCGCGTGCCGCTGCCCTGGACCAGCGCACGCCCCGCCGGCAGGAAGCTGTTGGGGCGCGTGAGGAATTGCCCGCCGCCGACGACGAAGCTGTTCGCCCCGCCGAAGAGACCCACGTTGTCGAGGATGGCGTCGAAGCCGCCGGCCTTGTCGTCGTCGGGGTCGCTGTCGCCCGAGGCCACGAAAGCCGCCGCGCGGTAGGTGCGCCAGTTCTGCGGATAGGCCAGCTCGACGCCCGCCAGGAAGGCACTGATGGAGACTTCCTGCCCCGCCGCCGGGTTGAAATCCTCCTTGCCGAAGGCCGCGTAGAGCGCGGGGTTGAACTCGAGGCGCCCCAGGTGGCCGTCGCTGGCAAAGCCCAGGTAGACCACGCTCAGGTCGTTGCCCGCGACCGAGCGATCCAGGTTGGCCTGCACCGAGAACAGCCCGTTGAAGCCGGGGCTGAAGAGGTCCTCGACGACCAGGTTGCCCACCAGCACGGTCTGGTCCGCCGCGTCGAAAGTCAGCCCGCCGCCGGGCGATTTCTGGCGCTGGCTGAAGGCGGCCAGCGCCCAGCGGTAGCGGTTGGAAGCCGCCTCACCGAAGAGTTGCCCGCCCAGGTTGATGTCCTTGAAAACGAGGCCGTTAAAATCGGACGTAAAGGCCTGGATGCCGACGCGCGTGGAGGTGAAGTCGTAGCGCTCGCTGCCCACGTCGAAGAGCTTGAGTTCACCGAATCCTTCGAGCAATTCGAGTTCTTCGAGGTCGGCGTTGCCCCGGTTGTAGACGCCCTGGAAGGACCCCTTGAGGCTGAACGTCTTCGGCTTGAAGACCGTCAGCCCGTTGAAGAGTTCGAGCGCGCCGATGAGCTTGTTGTTGAACTGCGGATCGACGTTGTCCTGGCTGGAGAAGGTGGCCGCCGGGGCGCCCAGGATGGTGACCACGACGAAGGTGTGCTGCCCGAAGACCGCAAAGTCGCCCTTGAGGGGGTTCTGGTGGTAGGGATCGAGCAGCGAGTAGCCCACCACGGGCAGGCCGTTGGGGTCGAGGTAGCGCCAGCGGTCGGGCAGGCTGTTGCGGGCCACCGTGGTCACCTGCGCCTCGGCGTCGTCGTCTGCCGAGGGATAGCGCAGCGGATAGGCCGCCGGCGGGAGGGTGTCCGGCAGCACGGCGGCCACGCGCAGGGTGTCGTGCTGGGCCAGAGCGGGCAGGCAGACCGGGCCGGCGTAGAGCAAAAAGACGAGACCCAGGCTCCCCGGGACCATTCGTGAAAAACGCATACGCATCGCGGCATACCCGGACGTGTATTGGGCGTGGCATTCGCTGCATTTCCGCGGCCCTGCCTGTTCCTCACGATGGCAGGTGCGGCAGGAGTTGTGAAAAGCGTCTTCGCGGTTGGGTGCTTTGGGCGTCGGATCCATCTTGTGGCAGTTGCCGCACAGCTCCGGCGTCTGCCCCGGCGGCGTGGTGTGGTGGCACACCTGGCAATTCGAGCTTTCCTGCTCGACGACCACGTAGTCGAAGTGCCCCTGGTGCGGGAAGTAGACCCGGCCCCGGCTCCCCTGCGTGTCGAGCATCACGTCCTTCGGCCCCTTCAGCGATTTTTGGACCTTGGGTTGCGGCTGCGGTTGCGGCGTCGGGGTCGGCTGCGGCGCCGGTTGGGGCGCCGGCTGCGGCGTCGGCTGCGGCGCCGGCTGGGGCCTGGGCGTCGGCTGCGGCGTCGGTTGCGGCTGCGGCTTAGGCTCGGGTTTGGGCTGAGGAGGCGCCGGCCTGGGCGGCTCGGTCGCCACGTCCTCGGCGCCGGCGATCTCCCGAAACGCGTACTCGTCGTCCCAGTGCCGGATGGCCGCCGAGAAGGCGGCGACGTTGAAGGGCTTGTAGGTCGGGCTGAGTTCGTTGTGGCAGGCGCGGCACATCAGGTCCCGGTCCTCGATGTCGCGGAAGATGCGGAAGCCGTTGGCCTCGCGTTGGGCGAAGCCGGGGGTGCCCTGCCAGTGGTCGTTGAGGTAGTCGCCGCCGGGTCCGTGGCAGGCTTCGCAGGTGACGCCCTCGTCGTCGCGGTAGCCGGGGCCGCGCCGGTCCTGGGCGATGCCGTAGGCCGTAACGTGGCACTTGAGGCAGCGCCAGTCGGTCGTCGGATCCTGGATGCCGCGTTTCTGGGCCTGGGCTTTGGCGTAGGGGCGGGCCAGCGTGCGGAAGGCGTCGGCGTGGTAGTGGTTGGCCCAGACGCCGTAGGCGCCCATACGGAAGGTGCCGTGCGGCTGGCTGTGGCAGCGCTGGCACGCCCTGGCACCCACGTACTGCGCCCGCACGTCGGTCAGCGCCGTCGGCGTGCGGGGTTCCTTGTAATCGGCGGGGATGATGAAGTCGGACTTGACGGGGGTGCCCGAGATGTAGCGTCCGAAGACCCATCCGTCGACGTAGCCGGCGGCGTCGTTGACGCGGTACCAGGGGTTGCCGCCGGCCTGCCGCGTCTCGAAGATGTCGACGTGGTCGCCCTTGAAAAGAAAGCCGACGACGTTCGAGGAGGTGCCCGGCCCGCTGCGCACGTTGAGCGTGATGGCCGTCACCCAGCCGACCAGGTTGGGCGCGGCGGTGTAGTTGACGTTCTCCTCGATGTTGAGCGTGTCGGGCACGACCACCACGGTGTCGGGCGGGAGGGCTTCTTCGGGCGGGAGGGTCTCGGCGGGCGGCTGATCCGCCGCGCCGTCGTCCTGCCCCCCGCATCCGGCTGCCGCCAGCAGGCCGTAAACCACGAAGACGGGGATCAACAAGACGTACGGCAATGCACTACTTACGTGTTTTTTCATCTCCTTACCCGCGCGGTCTGGGCTGGTGAAGGTGCATCTCCTGCGAACACTTCCAACCCTGTCCGCAGTATCCCGTCCTGCCTTGTCACATATGCTCTTTGATCGTTCGCGAAAGCTACAAATAAGAAAGCGCATAAAAAAGGCGAAGCCCCTGTTGGGACCCCGCCAATTTTTTTTGACAAAGAGGCAGCCGTCAGTGTTCGATGACGAACGTGACGTTGACGTTGACGCGGTACTTGACAATCGCGTTGTCTTTGACGATGGCCTGCACGTCTTTGAGGTAGACGCTCCGGATGTTGTGCACCGACCGGGAGGCTTCCTCCACGGCGGATTCCATGGCGTTCTCGATGGAACTGCCTTCGGCCAGCACTTCGATGACTTTTGCGATGGACATGATGATCCTCCTGGTTTGAACGTGATGAAACGAGCATGGAACCCCGCGCCGCGCAGGACACGGCACGGGAAGGTAGCAATCCCCGGTGCCTGCATCAAGGGGCGTGCCGGGATCCCGGCGGGCGGCGGCCCGCGCGCCCCGACGCAAAACGCGCCACACCCGGTGCAACAAAGTGTGCCGGAACGATACACCGGCGCCCCAGAGGAGCCGTCCCTGCGGGCAGAGCGCCCCCGGAGCGCCGCCGTCGGCCCCGGTTTTTTTAGTTTTGACGAATTACGCCCCGCGTTCTGCCGATCTGGTACGCATTCTGTTATTTTGCCGTGCCGAGGCTCATCGGAGCCTGGCTGAAGCGTTCAGCATCACCGTTCATGCACCAAGCAGGGAGGCATCGCACCATGGGACTTTTCAATTTTCTCAAAGGCATTGGCAAAAAGGTGGGCCTGGGCCGTGAGGCCGAGGACATCAAACAGGACATCGTCGAGGCGCTCGGCGGCAGCGTCGAGAACCTCCAGGTCGATTTCCAGGACGGCACCGTGACGCTGCGCGGCACCGTCGACGCGCAGGCGACGCGCGAGAAGGCCGTGCTGCTGGCCGGCAACGTCCAGAGCGTCGAAAACGTCAACGACCAGCTTACCGTGCGCACGCCGGAGCCGGCCCCCAAAGCGCCCGTCTTCTACGCCGTGCAGAAGGGCGACTCGCTCTGGAAAATCGCCCAGCAGCACTACGGCAACGGCAACAAGTGGCAGGCGCTCTTCGAGGCCAACCGCGAGGTCATCAAAGACCCCGACCTGATCTACCCCGGCCAGCAGATCCGCGTGCCCGAGCTCGCCGGCTAACGGGCAGGCGCCGAAGCGCCTCAGCAAGCCCCCGCCCAGGCAGCGGGCAACGAACCGAAGGGCCAGCGGGGGCCGCCCCCCTACTGGCCCTTTCTCGTGGGCGCGTCCCGGCCCAGCCGCTTCAGGTCGGCCTCGGCGGCGAGGTAGCCGAAGGCGGGCCAGTAGCTGCCCGCGACGACCTGCCGGAAGATCTCCTCGGCCCGCTCCGGCTGCCCGCTCACCAGGTAAAAGTTGCCGACGCCGTAGCCCTGCGTGGCGAGAGTCAGCGCGGCGTCTTCGCCCTCGGCCACACGCAGGAGCGAGTCGGGCGGGAGGTCGCCCCGGTACATGAGCAGGCGGCGGTGGTAGGCGAAGTTTTCGAGCAACGCCATGCCGGCGTGTACGGAGGCGATGGCGGCCTGCGCTTCGTCGTGGCGGCCCAGGCGGCGCAGCGTCATGTAGAGCCAGTCGAGCGTTGCCACGCGCATGTCGTCGTTGGTGGCGGCGGCCAGGCATCGGCGGTAGGCGGCCAGGGCGTCCTCGAAGCGTCCTTGCAGGTAGTAGGCCAGGCCGAGGTGGTAGTAGACGTTGGTGTGGAGGGTGCTCGTGGGGATGCCGGCGGCGTTGGGCGCGCCGTCCGGCTCCACTTCGTCCGGGGTGCCTTCGACGAGGCGGGCGGCGTGTTCGAGGTCGGCCACGGCACGGTCGAAGGCGCGGAGGGTGATGTGGCGATGGCCCCGGTGCCGGTAGAGCCGGGCGTCGTCCGGGTGCTTTTCGATACCTTCGGAAAAGACGGCGAGGGCCTCGCGGTAGCGCCAGAGGTAGGCCAGGCGCCGCCCCAGCCAGATGATGTTGTCGGCCTCGCCGGGGGCCTGGTCGTAGGCGGCGCGGGCCTCGGTGAGGTCGGCCTCCAGGGCAGCCTGCCGCGCAGGCGCAAAGGCGAGGCGGTAGAGCGGCCGGCCCAGGAGCGAGACCGCTTCCGGCGCTTCGGCGGGCGCGGCAGCGGGCTTCGGGGTGCCGGCGCAGCCCGCCAGGAGCGCCAAAAAGACGAGCAAACAAGCGACGTGCAGCTTCATGGTGTAATGTCGAGGCCGGTGGAGACACCAAGATAGACCCTGCGCCTCGGATCCGCCACCGCCCCGGCGCAGTAGGGTTAGCGTGTTTTAGGTACGCCCTACTCGAACACTCCAACACGCGAACACCGTCTTCCCTCACCATCCCGCGGTGCGTAATGCAAGTCCCCGACGCCACGCTCGACGCCGTCCGCGCCTACTACGGCCAGGTGCTCCAGGGCACGCGCGACCTCAGGACCAGCGCCTGCTGCACGCCCGAGGCCATGCCGCGCCACCTTCGCGAGATCCTCGACGAGATCGACGACGAGATCCTGGAGCGCTTCTACGGCTGCGGCTCGCCCATCCCGGCGGCCCTCGAAGGCTGCACCGTGCTCGACCTCGGCTGCGGCACCGGGCGCGACGCCTACCTGGCCGCCCGCCTCGTCGGCCCCGACGGCTTCGTCATCGGCGTGGACATGACCGAGGAGCAACTGGCCGTAGCCCGGCGTCATCGCCACAGCCAGGCGGCCCGCTTCGGCTTCCCGGCGCCCAACGTCGATTTCCGGCTCGGCTTCATCGAAGACCTGCGCGCGGCGGGCATCGAGGACGAAAGCATCGACGTGGTCATCTCCAACTGCGTCGTCAACCTCTCGCCCGACAAGCACGCCGTCTTCGAAGAAATCTTCCGCGTGCTCAAGCCCGGCGGCGAACTGTTTTTCTCGGATGTCTTCGCCGACCGCCGAGTGCCCGCCCACCTCGCCGCCGACCCCGTGCTCTACGGCGAGTGCCTCGGCGGGGCGCTCTACACCGAAGACTTCCGCCGCCTGCTGCGCCGCCTCGGCTGCCTCGACGCCCGCGTAGTCGCCCGCCTCCGCATCGACCTCGACGACGACATGCAGCGCCGCGTGGGCAACGTCGGCTTCTTCTCGATGACAGTCCGCGCCTTCAAGCTGCCCGAAAGCCTCGAAGACCGCTGCGAGGACTACGGGCAGGTGGCTACCTACCAGGGAACGATCCCCGAAGCGCCCCACACCTTCGCCCTCGACGACCACCACGTCTTCGAAACCGGCAAACCGATGCTGGTGTGCGGCAACACCGCCGCGATGGTCGCTGAGACGCGCTACGGGCCGCACTTCCGCCTCGTCGGCGACCGCAGCGTGCACTACGGCCTCTTCGACTGTGCCCCCGCCCCGGCCTCCACCGACGCCTGCGCTACGGGCTGCTGCTGAGACCGGGCAGCGTGGATGGAGGCGCTACGGGGCGGCGCTGCGCAGGGAAGCGCCCCGGTCCGGCGGCAGGACCGCCGCCGTCGCCGCCGTGAGCGTGATCGGCTGGATGTCCGTGTAGTCCTGCAGGCGCACCTCAATCTTGTAGTAGAGCGACGCTTTCCCTTTTCGCTTTACTTCGAGGAAATACACGCCGGGCTTGACGTTGCGGAAGTAATACATCCCGTCCTGCTCCGTGGCCATCCAGCGACACGCGGGCTCATTGTTGGGCGTCACAAGCCGAACGTGCACGTAGGCAGCGGGGCGGTTTCCGTCGGGCTGGAGGAGCTTGCCGCGGACCGTCTGGGCGGCGGCCGTGTCCGGGCCGAGAAGCAGGAGGGTGAGTATCAGCAACCCGCCTGCGCGATAGATCGTTTTCATGGCTCTTCTGGGGTTGGATGGTGATGAAACGCGAAACAAGCGTTTCGAACGCCTCAGGCACTACGCCCCTACTGCATCACGTTCGCTTGCGCGATGTCGCCTGGCGGCAAACTGACGGGTTCGGCCTGCTGGCCCTGGGTTTCCTGGTAGGTATAGGGGTGCAACGGGATCGGCTGCTTGAGGTGAATGGTCTTCGTCTCCTCGTCCCACGCTACCATCTCCGGATCGTCCAGAAAGACGCTCGCAGGCTCGTAACCCGGAATCCGGATCGCGATATACGGATCCACTTCGCTTTCCCTTAACTTCTTCCTGTCAATGTAAATGCCTGGAATCCGGAACTCGCGCCCAGGAACCGCCGCAGGAGGACTGACTGTGAACATCTCGGCTTCTAATTCGGGCAGGCGAGCGCCGCGTGGCTCGGCGATCTCTCCGGCGATTTTCCATATTTCGTAGGCCGATCCGGATTCCGGCTTGAAGTGGCCGTGGAGCAGGCCGCTCATCAGCAAGACGACGACGAAGTAGCCCGCAAAGGCCCCGCCCAGTTTGATCTTCAGCTTGTGGTACGGACCCTCGGCCTCGGCTTTCGACGACTCGGGCAAGAACTTGAAGAGAATGAAAGCCGGCACCATGGGCAGCAGCACGACCAGCGTGGATAGGAGCAATACGTTCATGGCTTTGTCCCGGTTGGGTGAATGGTTGAACGACCACGTCGTCTGCCGGGGCTTCTCCCCGGAAGGATCGTTCTCCTCTGCCTTGATTACGTAAGAATGGCGGCGGGCGGATCACGCCCGGCGCAAAAGAGGAGGCGCAGCGCACCGGTTTGCCCCTTCCGCCCTCCGCTGCCGACGCCTGCGCCGCGAGGGGCTGCGGCTGATGGTAATGGCTGTGAATTGCTAATATCTGGCGCGCTTACTTGTTTTTGTTGTAGTTAAGGCATTATGTTGTGGCAGGAATCCCCGGATCGCCGCCACCAGACCGGCGTGGCGGCGGCACGGGCCGGCGCTGCGCACACTGCCTCCTGCCATGGATCGGTCGTCTCTCGGAACTGTCACGCGGCTACTCGAAGCGGCGCGCGCAGGCAACCGCACCGCCCTCAACGACCTCTTCCCCCTGGTCTACAAGGAGTTGCACGCCCTGGCGCACCGGCAGCGCAGGCGCTGGCAGGGCAACTATACCGTCAACACCACCGCCCTCGTCCACGAAGTCTACCTCAAGCTGGTCGATCAGCACTCCATCGACTGGGAGAGCCGCGCCCACTTCTTCGGGGTGGCCGCGCAAGCCATGCGCCAGATTTTGATCGACTACGTCCGGCAGCAGCGCGCGCAGAAACGCGGCGGCGACGCGCCCAAGGTGTCCCTGGATGAGCTCCAGGATATGTTCGGCGGCGTGCTTACCTTGACCGACGAACATTCCGAAGCGCTCCTGGCCCTCGACGAGGCCCTCGAGAAGCTCGGACAGATGAGCGAGCGTCAGAGCCGCATCGTAGAGTGCCGCTTCTTCGGCGGCATGACCATCGAAGAGACGGCGGCGGTGCTCGGCCTCTCGACGGCCACCGTCAAGCGAAGCTGGAGCCTGGCCCAGGTGTGGCTCTACCAGGAAATGCAGAAAGCGCTGGGCGCTTGACGCCGCCGGAAGCCGCACGCCGAGCGCGCCGGGTAGCCGACGCCCCCCCGCCCCCGATTTTATTCCCCGCACCTGCCACGGCAGTCCATGGAGACGGCTCGCTGGGACCATATCGCCTCCCTCTTCGAACAGGCTCGTGCCCTCGGGCCCAATGACCGAAACGCCTTCCTCGACCAGCTCGGACGCGACGACCCCGACCTCCGCCGGCAACTCGACGCCCTGCTCGAAGCCCACGAAGAGGCCCACGGCTTCTTCGACAACCTCGCCGAGGCCGTCTTCAACCCCCCCCCGCCCGACGCCTCCCCGCCCGCGCAACGCATGGCCCACTACGAGGTGCTCGAGAAGCTCGGCGGCGGCGGCATGGGCGTCGTCTACAAAGCCCGCGACACCCGCCTCGACCGCTTCGTGGCCCTCAAGTTTCTACCTCCGCACTTCAGCGCCGACGAAGCCGCCAAGGAGCGTTTCATGCATGAGGCCCGGGCCGCCTCGGCGCTCGACCACGTCAACATCTGCACGATCCACGAGATCGGCCAGAGCGACGACGGGCGGTTGTTCATCGCAATGGCCTATTACGAGGGCGAGACGCTCAAGAAGAAGATCGAGCGGGGCCCGCTGGTGGTCGAGGAGGCGGTAGACTACGCGGCGCAGATGGCGCGGGGGCTCGAGCGAGCGCACGAGCAGGGCATCGTGCACCGGGACGTGAAGCCGGCCAACGTGATGGTGACGCGGCGGGGTGGGGTCAAGCTGGTGGATTTCGGATTGGCGAAGATGGCCGACGTGCAGTTGACGCGTACGGGTACGACGCTGGGGACGGTGGCCTACATGAGTCCGGAGCAGACGCGCGGCGAGCGGGTGGATCATCGCAGCGACGTCTGGAGTCTGGGTGTGGTGCTCTACGAGATGCTCACCGGAGAGCGCCCCTTCAAGGGAGATCACGAGCAGGCCATCATCTATTCGATCCTGTACGAGGAGCCGGTGCCGGTGACGGCGCTCAGGCCAGAGGTGCAGTCGGGATTGTGGCACGTGGTATCGATGTCGCTGGCGAAGGATGTGGAGCAGCGCTACCAGAAGGCCGCCGACCTGCTGGCCGACCTGGAAGCGCTGGCGCAACGCACGGCGCCGGCGGGCGGTGCTGCGCTGCACGCCACGACGCAGCGACGCCGGCAGACGGTGCAACGGGGGCTGCGACGGGGGCTGCTGGCCGGGGCGGGTCTCCTGGCGGCGCTGGCGCTGCTGCTGGCGATCCCCTCGGTCCGGCAGGCCGTGCTGCCGGGCAGCGCGTTGCCGGCGCAACGCCACCTGGCCGTGCTGCCCTTCACCGGCGCCGCCGCCAACGCCGACGACCAGGCCTTCGCCGACGGCCTGGCCGAGACGCTGCGAAGCCAACTCGCCCGGCTCGAACCGTCCCAGGCGTCGCTCTGGGTCGTCCCTACGCAGGATATGTACAAAAAGGACTCCGTCGTGGCCACCGCCGCCGGGGCGTGGCAATTCTTTGCGGCCAACCTGGCCGTAGCGGGCCGGCTCGAACGCCAGGAGGGGCGCATCCGCCTGGAGCTGACGCTGCTCGACACGCAGACGCTACGCACGTTGCGTGCTGTCGTCGTCGAGGGACGGGAGGCCGACCTGCCAGCCTTCCAGCGAGACGTGCTGGACCGCGCGGTGGCCTTGCTGGACCTGGACCTGCCCCTGGAGACCCGGCGCCTCTTAACCCAGGCGGGAGCCACCGCACCCGGTGCCTACGACTTCTACCTGCGCGGACGCGGCTACCTGCAACGGTATCAACAAGCAGGGCAGATCGAGGCGGCCATCACCGTGTTCCAGCGGGCACTGCAAGAGGATCCCACCTACGCGCCGGCCTTCGCGGGGTTGGCACAAGCCTACCAGCGCAAGTACTGGGATACGAACGACCGCCAGTGGGTGGATAAGGCCGGGCAGTACGCCGAGCAGGCCCTCCAGTACGACGACGACCTCGCCGAAGCCTACGTCACCCTCGGCTCGGTGCACCGGGTCAGGGGGGGCTACGGCTCGGCAAAGGTCATGTTAGACGAGGCGCTGGCACGCGACCCGGCCAATTCCGACGCGTACCTCGAATTGGCTAAGACCGCTGAAGATCAGGGCGACTTCGACACCGCCGAGGCCACCTACCAGCGTGCCATCGCCCTGAAGCCGGATTACTGGGTCGGCTACAACGACCTGGGGATCTTCTACCATAACCGAGCACGTCATCAGGAGGCGATCGAACAGTTCCAGCGCGTCGTCGAGCTGGCGCCCGACAACCACCTCGGCTACAACAACGTGGGCACGCAGTATTCGATAATGAATCGCCCGGCGCAGGCTGCCGAGTGGTACGAGCGCTCCCTGACCGTGCAACCCAACTACTCGGCCTACCGGCACCTGGGCATCCTCTACTACCGCGAACACCGCTTTGCCGAGGCCGCCGCGATGTACGAAAAAGCCCTCACCTTCCGAGACATCTACTACGTCTGGGAGCCGCTGGCCCGCGCGTATTACTGGGCCGGCGCGCGCCAGAAGGCGCAGCAGGCCTGGCGCCGCGCCGTCGAAGACGCCGAAGCCCAACTGGCGGTCAATCCGAGGAAAATCGAGGCGATGCAATATTTGATCGACGCCTACCCGCATCTCGGCCAGCCGGAAAAGGCCCTCGACCTCGTAGAGACCGTGCTGGCCCTGGATCGAAAGGACCCCCAAGTCCTCGACAGCATTGCCCGGCTCTACGAACTGCTGGGCCAACGCGACCTGGCCCTGCGTTACCTCCAGGAAGCGCTCGAAAATGGATTGACCACGGTGTCCATCGAGCGTTCGCCGTGGCTGGAAGCCTTGCGCGCCGACCCGCGCTACCAGGACCTCGTGCGCCCTTACCTGGAAGCACCGGTGGAGGATGCCCGCTAAGGCCGCCAGCGCGGTTTTTTCAGGGAGGCGGACTTTATTGAAGTTTCCGTGATCCAATTGCGGAGAAAAATCCGTACTATGGATGAACGGGTTGACGAAGTAATGGTCGCCTGCCTCGAACCGCTTCCTCAAACCAACATCGACGAGGTCACATCATGAACATCCAAGACCTGACCATCCTGCGCAAAGATGACGAAAAGCCCGATGGCGGCCCCGTCGTCTGCTAAGAAGCCCCTGCAGGCTCTCAGCATCTACTCTCAGCATCTACTGCACCCCGTGATCCCGCCCCGAGCCTTCGAGGCGGGATCACGGCTTTTGTCTTTTTCGTAATCGCCTTTCTCGACCAGGTCCGCCGCGACGACCTGGCCCGGGCCGTCTGCAACCCCACCTTGCCTCACCTCTCCTCCCTCACGTCCGGCTCGGCACCCTGGACCCGCGAGGCACACAGAAACCACGCGCCGGGCCTCTCGTAAGAGCGCCGGATGTCCCTCTCCGGAACTTGAAGCGATACGAGCCATGGGGCGTGTCGTCGTCTTGCTGTTGGTGATCGTCACCAGCGTCGGGTGCAACAACCATGCGCGCTCGCAGGAGCAGGCCCCCACGCCGCCGCCGCAGCGCGTGCAGGTGCCACCGGCTGCCGACGTGGACGCGGCCATCCACCGAAGCCGTCAGACGGCCATCACGCGCGCCGTCGAGGCGGCGGC
>JBFGTT010000017.1:0-15794 GCA_041565995.1 Rhodothermales bacterium | reverse complement strand
TTCGAATCCCGCAGGGCCCACCCCGCCAAAAATGGCGTTTCTGCCCCGATTCAGGCGCTTATTGCCCGAATCGGGGCTTTTGTCTTTTGGGCGTTTGTCCGGCGCCGGGGACCCTTTTGGACAGAAATCGTGGTAACGTTTTAACGGGCGTTGCGGCGAAGATGCGCGCATCCGGGGCCGACTCCGGGATCCCTTTTGAGACACGCCGGGCGCCCCCCTCAAGAATCAGCGGATTCAGCCTCCTTTGCACGCTGGCACGGTCGTTGGTGGGGGTACCAGCCGTCTCCTGATCGTGGTGGTTCGGGGGGATCCGTGTGTGTGGTTGAGAAGCCCTGTGCCGCGCGCGTTGCACAGGGCTTCTCGCTGGATCCCAGAAAAAGCGGCACTGCCCGCCGCAACACCGTCCCGCCAGGCTCACCTCCCCCGTTTATTTTGTCCGTAGCACGGTCCGGCGGCGTCACGCCGGCCCGGCGTCGTACCCGGCCCGCCATGCCCACCCACGCGATTCGTTTCGAAGGCGACTGGACGCGCGCCGAGCAGAACCTCCTCTCCTGCGCCATCGAAGACGCCGAAGCCCTGCACCCCGGCCCGGCCGCCGCCCCCTGGCTCTGCTACTGCAAGCGCTGCGGCGGCCTCGCCGTCTACGTCGCCCATCGACCCGGCTGGCCCCGGCTCCTGCACGCCGACAACGTCCTCGACCTGAGCTTCCAGATCCTCTTCCTCGACGAACCGGATCCTGCACGGCGTAAAGCATAAGGGGATCCCTGACCGGAGGCGCCCCGCCACGCTGAACCATCCTGCCAACCCTAGAACCGCCTCCCGGTGATCAGCGTGTCGAGCGGGACCCACCGGCGCTCCAGGCGGTAGCCCGCGCCGACGAAGCCGAAGCCGTTCTCGACGTTGGACATCGTGCCCGGCTGCACCAGCACGTCCGGGTCGAACCGGCCGCCGGGCGGCTGCCAGGCCTCGTTGGCGACGATCAGCCGGATCGTCAGCCGCACCACCTTGACGCCCACGATGGGATCGAACGCGGTGCGCTCGCGGAGCAAGGTCTCGATGGCGCGGACGTCCTGCGCCACGTTGACCTCGACGAGCCAGCCGTTGGAGACGCGGCGCTGCCTGCCGTCGTACGAAAAGGTGATCTCTTCCTGCTCAATGCCGCCCGGGCTGACGAAGCGGTAGCGGTAGGTCACTTCGATGCGGATCAGGTTGGGCGCCGCGCCCACCACGCGCACCGGAAATAGCGGCGGCACCTGCTCCATCTGCGCCGGCAGCACCATGTCGGTCAGCGGCGGCACGGCCACCACCACGTGGCTGGCGGCGCCGTCGGAGCGTTGGGCGACGAGGCGGTAGGTGCGCCCGTAGGCCGCTACGAAGGGCGCCCAGAAGACGTGCGTCAGCATGCCGTCGGCCTCGCGCACCAGCGAATCCTGCCACACGCGGGTTTCGTCGCGCTCCAGGTCGGTCGAGGTGAAGCGCGCGTCGAGCGGCGTCGGCGGGATGGGTTCGAGGCGGTCGTCGATGCTGAAGACGCGCACCCACTGCGTGTCGGCCTGCGGGGTCAGCACGCCGAACATCGAGAAGGGCTGCTCGGTGCCCAGCACGGCGGTGACGTCCTCCTCGCAGCCGCCGAGCAGCAGCACGAGCAGCGCGCCCAGCAGTAGGACGCATCCGCCCGTCCTCCCTTTTGTCGGCAAGGGGTGCATCACGGGTACTCGATTTTGAGGCCGATGGAGGGCACCAGCGGCAGTTGATCGACGCGGCGGAGCGTGAAGACGTCGAGGTAGAAGAGGTTGCGCCGGTCGTAGAGGTTGATGAGGCTGCCCTGGAGCGTCAGCGCCGCCGCGCCGAGGCGAAACGTGCGCTCGACCGAAACGTCGAGCCGGTGGTAGGTGGGCAGGCGGGCGTTGAAGGGGCGCGCGTAGATCACGCGCCGGGAGCCGGGCACGGCGGCCACCTTGACGATGTCGTCGATGAGCGTGAAGCCGTCGAAGCCGACGGCCTGGCTGAAGGGCAGCCCGGAGCCGAACTCCCAGCGTGCGCTCACGTCGAAGCCCAGCACCGTGCTGCTCACGAGCGCGTTGAGCTGGTGCCGGCGGTCGTGCGGCGGGTGGAAGTCGAGCGTTTCGCGGCCGTACCAGAGCACCAGCGACGCCTGCTCGGCCGCGTAGCGCGTCAGCGAGTAGCCGTAGTTGACGTAGCCGTAGAGCTTGCCGAAGCGGACTTCCACGCGCGCGTCGGCGCCGTAGGAACGGCCCGTGGCCGGTTGCAGCCGCGTGGTGAAGCGCGGAAAGGCCGTCCATTCGCCGATGAAAAGATTGCTGAGCCGCTTGTAGAAGCCCTCGATGGAGACTTCGAGCCAGGCCGACGGGGTGGCGCGGTAGCCCAGGATGGCATGCACGGCCCGCTGCGCCCGCCCCGCCCGGACGTCTTCGAGGCCGGAGGTCGGACGCGGCGCGTTCGTCCAGACGGTGAAGACGCTGGCGGCGTCGCGCCGGTCGTTAAGCCCCAGGATGGCCTGGTGGTAGACGCCCACGGCGCTGCTGAGCTGGTGCGGCCCCCACGCCCAGACGAACCGCACGCGCGGCTCCAGAAACGGATCGAACCGCACGTCGAAAAACTGCGCGCGCAGGCCGGTCCGCAGCCGCACCCCCGGCGCCAGGTTGAACTCCGGCTCGACGTAGACCGCCACGTGCTCGAGCTGCTCCCGGCGCGTCTCGATGTTTTGATACAGCCCGCCGAGCTCGCTCGCCAGCGAGACGACGCGCAGCGAGGCGCCCGCGTCCACGTCCGTCGCGGCGCCGAAGAACGTCGCGTCGACGGCCAGGTGGAGGTTTTCGATCCGGGAAGAACGGACGGGCGCCCGCCGGGGACCTAGCTCGGTTTGCAGGCGCGAGTAGGAGGCGCGCAGGTCCACCGAGACCGGGGTAAAGCGCGGCAGGGCCACGAAGCGGACGCCGGAGGCCAGGTTGTTCCAGCGCACCTCTTCGGGGGGTACGCCGCCCCGCTCCTCGGTCAGCGTGCCCCGGTCGTGCGTGCGCAGCACCAGGGCCGAGATGCGGCTGTTGGCCCGCATCACCCCGTGCAGCTTGGCAAAAACGTCGCCGAAGCTGAAGGGCAGCGGCCGGTTGACCAGGCGCTCGGCGCCCGTCTCCACCAGCGACTGCCGCGCCGAGGCCAGCAGCGAGAGCCGGTTCTTGAGGAGCGGCCCCTCGATGCGCGCCGCGCTGACGAAGGGCGAGAGCGTGGCGGCGCCCGTGAAGCGCTGGTTGTTGCCGTTGCGCGCCGCAACGTCGATCACCGAGGAAATGCGCTCGCCGAACTTGCTGCCGAAGCCGCCCGCGTAGACGTCCGTCTTGCTCAGCAGGTCCGCCGGGAAGGCCGAGTAGAAGCCGAGGACGTGAAAGGGCTGGTAGACGAGCACGCCGTCGAGCAGCACCAGGTTTTGCGACGGCTCGCCGCCCCGGATGAAGAGCTGCCCACCCCGGTCGCCCAGGGCGACGACGCCCGGCAGCGTCGTCAGGAAGCTGGCCAGGTCCGCCGAGAGATCCGGCGTGGGCACCAGCTCGATGTCGCGGGGGCGGACGGTCTGCTGCCCGGCGGTGATGCGGGCGGCGCCGCTGGTGCGTTCCGACTCGACGAGCACCTCGTCGAGTTCGGCGTCGCCGGGTACCAGCGCGATGTTGAGCGTGCGCACCTGGCCCGGCGCCAGGTCGAGCGTATCGACGTAGGCCCGGTAGCCGATGAACGTGGCCCGGACGACGTAGCGGCCCGCCGCGAGGCGGGGAACGAGATAGCGCCCGTCCCGGTCCGTCACGCCGCCCTCGACCGCCCCGCCCCTCCCCAGGAGCGCCACGTTGACCAGTTCGAGCGCCTGCCCGTCGCTCCGGTCGGTGATGAAGCCGCTCAGCGTGGCCGGCTGCGCCTGCGCGGGCAGCACGCACAGCAGCCCCAGCGCCAGGGAGCACGCCAGGGCGCGTCCTGCCCGATCCGGCGCTGCGATGCGCGCGAGCAAACGTCTTGCCTCCCAAACCACGTGCGCTGCCTACCTCGATGCGCCTGTTGCGACGAAGACCGTGCGGAAGGTAACAATGGCGGCGCTCAAAAACCGAAACCGTCCCCCGAACGGCGGGGTAGAAACGAGGAACCCCGTCACCACCATCCAACCTTCGAACTCCATGGCCGCCTCCAACGAACGCATGAACGAACTCGTGCAGGAACTCAAGCAGTACCGGGACGAACTGCGCCTCAAAATGCATCTGGCGAAAGCAGACGCCCGCGACGAGTGGGAAAAGCTGGAGCAACGCTGGGACGCCTTCGAGCGCCGCTTCGATGACCAAAAGGACGCCGTCGAGGACTTCGTCGAAGGGGCCTCCGACAAAATCGAGGAGTCCCTGGAGCGCGTCGCCGGTGAGATCAAGCAGGGCTACCAGCGGCTCCGCGCGAAGCTTTGAGCCGCACGCTGCATCCATGACGAGGCAAGCCCCGCCCGGCCTTCAACCGCCCGGCGGGGCTGGTCCGTTTTCAGGCGCGCTCGCGGGCGGCGCGGCGTTTCGGCGGGCGTCGTGCACCCATCCAAAATCGCGTTGCGCTTGAGGGTTTGGGCAGAACCTCCTACCTTCGTCGGGGTACACGCCCCGCTCGCGCGCTGAAAGCGCTTCCTGTCGTTCACCCGTTGTCGTACCGCTCGTACAGAAGATCTATGGCCATTCTCGACCGCGCCGTCTATGCGACGCAACCGCGCCCCCTGGAGCATCAGATCGAGGACCACCTGAAAGCCGCGCACCCGGCCCCCATCGACGGGCAGATCTACGCGCTCATCGTGCCGGACGCCAACCTGCTCAGCGGCGGGCGGGTGGCCGCCGAGGTCTACAAGCTGCTCGAAGGCCGCGCCTACGATACCGTCGTGCTGATTGCGCCCAGCCACACGGGCACCTTTCAGCGCATGAACATTTGCAGCGTCGACACCTACCGCACGCCCCTGGGCGAACTGCCCGTCAACGACCGCATGCGCCACGAACTCTGCGACGAGGACGACGACATCTACCTCGACGACAGCGGCCACTACCACACCGAGGGCATCGACGTGCAACTGCCCTACCTGCAAACGCTGCTGGGCGCCTTCGACATCGTCCCCATCGTGATGGGCGAGGAGTCGCCGGAGTTCTGCCGGGAGCTGGGGCACGCCGTCGGCGAGATCACCTACAACCGCAAGGCGTTGGTGGTCGCCTCGGCGGACGTGCTGGAGGCCTCCGAGGCCGCCCTGGCCGATTTTAAAGCCTACTTCGAGGCCGGCGACGTCTCGCGCCTGATGATGCTCTTCAACGGCGAGCGCATGCGCGTCGAGGGCAAAGGTCCCATCCTGGTGGCGCTGATCGCAGCGCTGCACTGGCGTGCCGGCAAGGCCCGCGTCCTCTGCCTCGAACCCTCCCACGGCGACGAACCCGGCTACATCGGCGCGGTGCTCTGGCGGTGACCGATTTTGGACCGAGTACCCCTCGCCATCAACCCAAAATCCGCCATGAAGAAGCCGGGGGTAGCCATCATCGGGGCAGGAGCACTGGGCGCGGCGCTGGCGCGACGGCTGGCCGGGTGCGGCTACCGGATCGAAGCCGTCCTCAGCCTCGACGCCGGGCGGGCGCGGGCGCTGGCCGCCGGCGTCGAGGCGCCCGTCGCCTCGGCGTCGCTGGCCGACCTGCCCGCCGCCGCCTCGCTCGTCTTCTGCTGCGTCCCGGACGACGCCGTCGGCGCGGTGGCCCGCCGGCTGCGCCGCGTGCGGGCCGACTGGTCCGGCGCTACGGTGGCGCACACGTCGGGCGCGCTGACGGCGGCGGCGCTCGAGGCGCTACGCGGCTCCGGCGCTGCGCTGCTGAGCTTCCACCCGATGCAAACCTTCCCGCCCGGCGTCTTGCCCGACGCCTTCGCGGGCATCTACGTGGCGCTGGAGGGCGACGCCGAGGCCGTCGCGCTGGGCGCGCGCGTAGCCGCCGACCTGGGCGCGCGCTCCCTGACGCTGGCGCCCGACGCCAAGACGCGCTACCACCTGGCCGCCTCGATGGCCTCCAACTTCTTCGTCACGTTGATGGCACTCGTGGGCGAAGTGCTCGCGAGCGCCGGCATCGACCGGCGGCAGGGCGCGGCGCTGGTGCGGCCCCTGGTGGAGGGCACCTGGAGCAACCTGGCGCGGCACCTCCCCGAAGACGCCCTCACGGGTCCCATCGCCCGGGGCGACCGCCACACGGTGGCCGCCCACCTCGACGCGCTGACCGAACACCTGCCGCACCTGCTGCCCGTCTACGCCGCGCTGGGCGCCGAGGCCGTGCGCGTGGCCGTGCGAAGCGGGCGGCTGGCCCCCGAAGACGCCCGGCAGGTGCTCGACGCCCTGCACGCCGCCCTCGACGCCTGACGCCGCCCCTCGAAATTCCTTCGAGAAATCGGCGAATTTGGTGCGAAACGGGAGGTTTTCGCCGATCCGGGCGTTACAGGTTGATCCGCCGCGCCCGGCGTGGAACCTTCCCCCAGGTTCTCTGTTGGGCGCGGTGGCAACGACCTACTGAGCTTCCATCCTTGCATATGGACGCAAACGATACCGGTTTTTCGCTGGACGCTTTTCGTCTTTCGAGACGTGGACATACAACCAATTACAAACGGAAGTTAGCGCAGAAACGCACGCTGCGCCGCCTGCCGACGGAGGCGCCGGGGGCCGACGTGGCCTCGCCGTTGGCCGAGCAGGTGCGCGCGCTGGCCCATGACGCCGGCGTAGACGGCGCGGCGTTTCAGTGCGTGGCCGTGGCGGCGCTGCAGACGCTCGACCGCGCAGGCCGCCGCGAACGCCGGGCCGCCGAGGCCGCCCTCTCGCTGGCGCAACGCCAGATGCTCGACGCCATGGTCGAGGAGGTGGACGAGGCCGCCGCCGCGCTCCGCCAAACGCTCAACGCGCAGGGCGCCCGGCTGCTCGACCGCGACGCCCCGACGAGACGCCCCGACGAGACGCCGGAGCACTCGTGGTGGTTCGCCCTGAGCGAGGCGGTAGAGGTGCTCGAAGAAGGCGCCGCCTGGATCCGCTCCATCGCCGCCGGGCAGCCGCAGGACGGCCCCACGCACAGGCTCAGCCGCCTCGTGGCGCGGCTGCTGCACCGGCACCACGACGCCCTCTTCGCCGAGGCCGAACAGTGGCTCGGTTGAGGGCGGACGGCGCGACGTTCCGCCGGGGATCCTCCACCTTCGACCTGCCGCCATGACCAACCCGCTGCTCGCCTACCTGGACGCCGACGACGAGGCGCTGGAGGCCCGCTGGCGCCGCTTGCAGGCGTGGATCCGGGCGCGCTTCGGCAGGGAGCCGAACATCGAGGGGATCCTCTTCCTCGTCGGCATCCAGTCGCGGGGGCGCGGTTTCGAGCCGGAGCTGGAGAAAGACGCCAAGCAAAGCCTCATCATGGAGGGCACCTACTGCGTCTTCGAGGCGCTGGGCGTCTACGAGCGCGTGGGCATGGAGCAGGACGGCCACTGGATCTGGCAACGCGTGCTCGACCACCCGCCGGGCCTCTCGGTCGAGCAACAGGAGAAATTGCTGCGCACGGCCATCCTGCACTATTTCGACGACGTATTCGAAGCCTCGCCGTCCCATGACTAAGCTGCTGCGATGGATGTGCGCGCTGCCGCTGCTGGTGCTACCGGCGTGCACCGCGCCGGCGCCGGAGACCGCCGCGCCGGCGCCGGAGACCGCCGCGCCGGCGCCGGAGACCGCCGACACGCTCGTGCTGCCGGAGACCAACTTTTACGAGATCCGCACGCCGCAGGGCCGCCTGGTCGTCCGCCTCTTCGACGCCACGCCGCTGCACCGCGACAACTTCAAGCGGCTGGCCGCCGAGCAGTTCTTCGACAGCACCCTCTTTCACCGCGTCATCGACGGCTTCATGATCCAGGGCGGCGATCCGTTCTCGCGCGACGACACCCCGCTCAACGACGGGCAGGGCGGCCCCGGCTACACCCTCCCGCCCGAATTTCGCGCGGACCTCTTCCACCGGCGGGGCGCGCTGGCGGCGGCTCGCCAGGGCGACGGCGTCAACCCCGAACGGCACTCCAGCGGCAGCCAGTTCTACCTCGTCCAGGGCACCGTCTATCCCGACTCCATCCTCACGCTCGTCGAACAGCAGCTCCGCCAACAGCTTCCCGATTCCGCTTTTGCCTTCGCCGACTCGGTGCGCACCCGCTACACCAGCGAAGGCGGCGCGCCCAACCTCGACGGCATGTACACCGTCTTCGGCCAGCTCGTCGAGGGCTTCGACGTGCTCGACGCCATCGCCCGCACGCCGACGCCGCGCAACCTGCGGCAGCCGGCCCGGCCCGAACTCATCGACCGCCCGTTCGAGCCGGTCTGGATGATCGTCCGCCCGCTGCCCGATTACGGCAAGTAGTTTCTGTTAGTTCGTGGTTCGTCGCCGGTGGCCCGTTGTTTTTCTCTTGGCCGTGGCCCTATCGTAAAGCCTCCCGACGCACCACGGACCACGAACGACGGACGCACCATGCCCCGCCCCCTCTCTGAGCAGGAGATCCGCCGCCGCGAGGAGCGTGCCGAACTCGAAGCCCTCGGCATCGACCCCTACCCCTACGCCTGGGACGTAGACGCCCACGCCGCCGACATCCTGGCGCGCTTTGACGACGCCGCGCACCAGCCGCAGGAAGGCGGCAAGCCGCCCTACCGCGTCGCCATCGCCGGGCGCATGACGTCCAAGCGGGTGATGGGCAAGGCGGCTTTCTTCGACGTGCAGGACGCCACAGACCGCATCCAGGTCTACGCCCGCCGCGACGACCTGCCCGAGGGCTTCTACAACCAGGTCTTCAAACGGCTGCTCGACATCGGCGACGTCGTCGGCGTCGAGGGGTTCGTCTTCCGCACGAAGATGGGCGAGGTGACGGTGCACGCCGAGCGGCTGGTCCTGCTGGCGAAGGCGCTGCGCCCCCTGCCCGTAGTCAAGGAGCAGGAGGGGCACGTCTACAACGAAGTCACGGACAAGGAATTCCGCTACCGGCAGCGCTACGTGGACCTGGTGGTCAACCCAGAGGTGCGCCAGGTCTTCCGGCAGCGCGCGCGCATGATCAGCGCGCTGCGCCGCTTCCTCGACGCGCGCGGCTACGTGGAGGTCGAGACGCCCGTGTTGCAGCCGCTCTACGGCGGCGCGGCGGCCCGCCCGTTCACCACGCACCACAACGCCCTCGACATGCCGCTATTTCTGCGCATCGCCGACGAGCTGTACCTCAAGCGCCTCATCGTCGGCGGCTTCGACGGCGTCTACGAGATCGCCAAGGATTTTCGCAACGAGGGCCTGAGCCGCTTCCACAACCCGGAGTTCACCATGCTCGAACTCTACGTGGCCTACAAGGACTACGCCTGGATGATGGACCTGGTCGAGGAGATGATCGAGCACGTGGCCGTCGAACTGCACGGCACGCCCGAAATCCGCGTGGGCGCCGCGACGATCTCGTTCGCGAGACCGTGGCCGCGCATCCCGCTCTTCGAGGCCATCGAGCGGCAGACGGGGCACGACCTCTACGGCCATAGCCGGGACGAACTGGCCGCCGTCGCCGAGGGCCTGGGCCTTAAGATTGACGACACGATGGGCGCCGGCAAGCTCATCGACGAGGTCTTCGGCGCCTTCGTCGAGCCGACGCTCCTCCAGCCGACGTTCATCACGGATTACCCGGTCGAACTCAGCCCGCTGGCCAAGCGGCACCGCACGCGGCCCGGCCTGGTCGAGCGCTTCGAGATGATCTGCAACGGCAAGGAGATCTGCAACGCCTTCAGCGAACTCAACGACCCGCAGGACCAGCGCGCGCGCTTCGAAGCCCAGGCCCGCCTCCGCGCCGAGGGCGACGAAGAGGCCATGCAGATCGACGAGGACTACCTGCGCGCCCTCGAATACGGCATGCCGCCCGCGGCCGGCCTGGGCGTCGGCATCGACCGCCTGGCGATGCTGATGACCAACCAGGACTCCATCCGCGACGTAATCCTCTTCCCGTTGCTGCGCCCCGAACAGCCCGCCGGGGAGGGCGCAGAGGACGACGAGGCAGACCGGTGAGCATCCCCAAAAGCTCCCCTCCTGGACAGGAGGGGGCAGGGGGTGGTTGATCGCTAACCTTGCGGATAATCAGAACGTTTGGCACCGTTTTCAATGTTTTAATCGACCACCCCTTAATCCCCTCCTGTCCAGGAGGGGAACTTGAAGTTCATCATGAGGGCCTTCCTCATAAGGGAGACAGCGATGCCGAGACGTGTCGAGAAAACGCACAACCAGAAGCGGCTGAAGCTCATCCGGCGCGCGCTGCGCAACCGTGCCACGCCTGCTGAAGCCAGGCTCTGGAGATACCTCAGCAGACGTCGGCTCGAAGGTCGAAAGTTCAGACGGCAGCACAGCATCGGACCTTACGTCGTCGATTTCTACTGCCCGTCGGAGCAACTCGCCGTCGAACTGGACGGGGAGCCTCACAGGAATCCGATGCGCAGGGAATACGATGAAGAGCGTGAGGCGTATTTGCGGCGGGAAGGCATCAGCATCGTGCGCTTTGAGAACCGGAAGGTGTTCGAGAACCTGGCGTTTGTCTTGCAGCGCATCGCCTCGTTTTTCGGCCCGTAGATCCACCACCCCTGTCCCCTCTTGCGAAAAGAGGGGACTATATGCTGCACCCTCCCTGCAAGAACCTACCCTTGTGAGCGTCCGGTAGAAGCATCTCTTCGGGTGCTTTGCAGCCAGCTTACCCCGAAAAGCCAGTCCGACGACATGCAGCAGGCATCCAGACGGCACGACGTTGAGGTACGGGACCAGGCCGGGTACGGAGAGCTGATCCGGCGCAACGTCAACTTTCGGCGGCTCTGGGTGGGCAACGTGGTCTCGCTGCTGGGCGACTGGTTCAACACCATTGCGCTCTACGCGATGGTCTCTCGCCTGACCGGCTCGCCGTTTGCGCTGGGGGCGGTATTCATCTTCAAGATGCTGCCCTGGGCGCTGGCTTCGCCCGTGGCGGGCATCCTGGTCGACCGCTACGACCGCCGCCGGCTGATGATCGCCTCGGACCTGGTGCGGGCGGTGGTGGTGCTGGGTTTTTTGCTGGTCGATGACGCTAGCGACGTGTACTGGCTCTACGGGCTGATCGCCTTGCAGGTGGTCGTCGGGGCGGTGTTTGTGCCGGCCCAGAGCGCCTCGATCCCCAACGTCACCACGCCGAAGGAACTGCTGACGGCCAACGCGTTGCTCTCGGCCTCGTGGTCGGTGATGCTGGCCCTCGGCGCGGCCCTGGGCGGCTTCGCCGCCGAGCTCTTCGGCGAGCGGGCCGTCTTCTTGATCGACAGCGCCACGTACCTCGTCTCGGCGTTTTTCATCTTCCGCGCGACGATCCCGCAGCGCACCGACGCGCCTTCGGGGCCGATCCTGCGCACGGCCGCGCGCGACATCTGGGACGGCTGGCGGCGTATGCGCGCGGTGCCGCGCGTGGGCCGCATCGCCCTGGCGAAGGCGACGTGGGCGGTGGCCGGCGGCGCGCTCGTCTACCTGTTGACGCTGCTGGGCGAGCAGGTGGCGCCGGAGGCGCTGGCCGCCGGCATCGGCGTGCTCTTCGCGGCGCGGGGGCTGGGCACCGGCATCGGCCCGGTGGTGGCGCGCGCCCTCTTCCAGGACCAGGCGCGGTGGCCGCTCCTGCTGGGCGCGTGCATCGCCGTGAGCGGCCTCTGCTACGCGGCGGTGGGCCTGGCGCCGTGGCTGCTGTGGCTGATCATCGGCCTGGTGGTGGCCGCGCACACGGCCAGCGGAGCCAACTGGGTGCTGGCGACGGTCCTGCTGCAAAAGCGCACCGAAGACCGCTTCCGGGGCCGCGTCTTCGCCACGGAATGGCTGCTGGTGATGCTGGCCGACACCGTGTCCATCCTGGTCGCCAGCGTGCTGCTCGAATACGGCGTGCTCGACCTGCGCCTGTGCTTTCAGGTCTTCGCCCTGGTGCAAATCCTCAGCGGCCTGCTGTGGATCGCGCTGGTGGTGCCCAGGGAACGCGCCGAGGAGGGGATGCGGTGAGGATCGATCCGGGGGAAAAGAGACCGTTGCGCCGGGGCGATAGCGCGGAGAAACCGTCCCCAAAAGTGAGATTGGCGCTGTATTTGAGGGATGTATTATTTCCTGACATCGATTTCTCGACAACGCGACGGTCCTGATGACTCAGCCGGGTTGGAAGATCAGCGCGCGCTATGGTCTGCCAACGTCTGCACCCCCCCCCGAGGACGTCGATCTGGCTCTGGCCGAAGTAGATCCCGCCGGCACCATCGTGCGCGTCGGCGGCCCCGGCAGGCAACGCTGGGGGTGGAAAGAGGGCGAACGGGTGCCGGACGCCATGCTCCAGGCGCTCGCCGCGGTGCCGGTGGGCGGCGCGCAGGCGCTGCCGACGCAGCAGGGCGGCCTCTCGTTGCTGGGCCTGCCGCTGGCGCCGGGGCGCGGCTGGCTGCTCATCGGCTACGCCGTCGAAGCGCCGGCCGCCGCGTCTACGTTTAAGTCTCTGATCGAGAAGGTGCCGGTGCTCGTGCTGCGCATGCGGGCCGACGGCACGGTGCTCCACGCCGACACCGACACGGAAGCCGTCACGGGCTATCCGCCGGAAAAAATCCTGGGCCGGCCCTTCTGGCTCGACGTGGTGCATCCCGAAGACCGCTGGAAGCTGACCGAGGCGCTACGCCACAGCGGCGAGGCGGGCAGCACGGCCACCGTCGGCGTGCGCTTCCTGACGCCGCGCCAGGAACTGCGCCTGGCCAGGCTCTACCTGTTCCCCGCCGCCGGGCAGGCCGAAGCCCGGATCGAGGCCCTCGTCTTCGACGTCACCGAGCAGGCGGAGATCGAGGCGGCGCTCTTGCAGAGCGAGGCGCTCTACCGGACGTTCCTCGAACAAAGCCCGATGGGCATCCTGCACCTCGACGCCACGGGCATCGTCACCTTCGAAAACCATCCGTTCCGGCAGATCGTGGGCGAGGCCGCCGAAGACGCCTGGATCGGGCGGCGCCTCGAAGACATCCCCGGCCTGGACGCCCGCCTGGAGCCGCTCGTCGAGCGCATGCTGCACCGGGGGCAGCCCATCCAGGGCGAGGCGCTCACGTACCGGCGGGCCGGGGTGTCCGTGCCGGCGCACCTGGTGGTGCACGGCTCGCCCATCCGGCACCCCGGCGGCCAGATCGTCGGCGGCGTGATGATGATCGAAGACGTGACCGAGCAGCACCAGCGCGAAGAAGAACTGCTGCTGCGCGACCGCTACGAACGCGCCGAGGTGGCCCTGCGCGAAGCCGTCCTGGCCGACCTCAACGAAGACGTCTTCCTGCACGAGGCCGCCGAGATCCTGGGCGAGACCACGCAGGCCGACCGCATCCACCTGCTCGTGCACGTGGGCACCGAGGGCCACGCCGTCACGCGGGCGGCCTGGGTGCACCACGAGCAGGACGAGCCGTTCTCGCTCTCCGTCCGTTCCGCCGAGTTCCCGGCACTACGCGCCGCCGTGGTGGGCGGCCACAGCCTGTGGCTGCGCGCGGGCGCCGTCTCGGACGACGCCCGAGGGCTGCTGGCGTTGACCGAGGCCGAGGAGGTGCTCTGGGCGCCGTTCTACGACACCGGGCGCCTGGGCGGCTTCGTCCTCTTCGAGCGCCTGCGCCTGCCTGCCGAGGCGTCGGTCGGCTTCTGGCTGCACGCCGAGCAGCGGCTGATGGACCGCCTCGTGCGCCTCTTCGAAACGCTCTGGTCGTGGATCCAGGTGGGCCAGCGCTACCGCCTCACCGTCGCCACCATCGACGACTGCCTCTTCACCTTCACGTTCGCCCGCGACGAGACCCGGCGCTACCTGTTCATCACCCCGCAGATCCAGGCCCTCACCGGCTACGGCGCCGACGAGGTGCTGGCCCGCAGCGACGCGGCCTGGTCCTGGATCGACACGCTCGTCCACCCCGAAGACCGGGCGGCCTTGCGCGAGCACGACGAAGCCCTCCGCAACGGGCGCGAGCGCCGCGTCACGTACCGGGTGCTACAAAAAAGCGGCGCGCAGCGGTGGCTCTGCGAGCACGCCACGCCCCACCGCGACGCCACGGGCCGCGTCACCGTCACCGGCATCCTGATGGACGTGACCGAGCAGAAAGACGCCGAGGAGATCCTGCTGAGCGCCCGCGAACAGGTCGAGTCGGCCAGCCGCCTCAAGAACACGTTCGTCGCCACGATGAGCCACGAACTGCGCACGCCGCTGGGCGCCATCAACGGCTTCGCCGAACTGCTGGCGCACGAACTGAGCGAGTGGGAGGCGCAGACCGGGCAGCCGCTGCCGCCGCAGGTGCGCGAGTTCACCGAGGCCGTGCGCCAGAACGCCCGCCGGGTGCTCCACCTGGCCGACGACCTCTTCATGCTCTCGAACACCGAGCGCGGCACGCTGCGCCTGGACCGCCGGCCCGTGCCGCTGCAGGCGTTGGTGCGGCGCTGCGCCGGCAAGATCGCCGTCGGGCTGTCCGAGAAAGACGTCACGCTGGAGGTCGATCTCGACGCCACCGACCCGGCCGCCCTCGGCGACGCGCAACGCATCGAGCAGGTGCTCGACAACGTCCTCTCGAACGCCGCCAAGTTCACCGACCGGGGCCGCGTGGCCCTGCGCACCCGGCGCGCCGGCGCCGACGTGGTGATCGAAGTGGCCGACACCGGCACCGGCATCGACCCGGAATACCTGGGCAGGCTCTTCACGCCGTTCTTGCAGGAAGACAGCCGCCTCAACCGCCGCTTCGAAGGCACCGGCCTGGGCCTGGCCCTCGTCAAACGCCTGCTCGACCTGATGGGCGGGCGCATCGAAGTGGAGAGCCAGAAGGGCAAAGGCTCCACGTTTCGGATATTTCTGCCGGCGGCGGGCTAATCGATTGGATTGAATTGCTCAAGGGTTGACGTCTTCGCGTGGTAGCGTTTTTTCCACGCCAACACGCCCCCGCAAAGCGGACCCTTTGACGCGGCATCAGCCGTTCCCCCCTTCCCTCTCCTCGCTTTCCGCCTCCTCCTCCCCCGCGTTCTGCAGGGCGATGCGGACGTTGCGCAGGAAGCCCTCGAACCGGGCGCGCTTGACGGGATTGTTGCGGAACGTCTCGCGGAAGGCCTCCAGGTCCAGTTCGATCCACTGGCGCAGGGCGGTGTCCGGGAGGCCGGGGCGCGGCAGGTAGCGCGGCTCGTCGGTGGCGAACTTGAACTTGTTCCAGGGGCAGACGTCCTGGCAGATGGAACCCGCCCACGCCCAGGGCGACGACGAGCAGCGCGGGCAAGATCAGGCGCCCGGGCGACAGGGACGTGAGAGGACCGAGCAGCAGCCTGCCCGCGGCCAGCGCGAAACCGAACATGGGAAGGTAGGTACGGTGCTCGTAGACCAACTCCAGCGCGATGACGCTCGACTCGAGTCCTATGGTGACGAAGAACCACGCGATGCAGAACGACACGACCCGGTGGCGCCGTGCCAGAAGCACCGCCAGGCCCGCGAGACCGAGAAGGGCCAGCAGTGACCACAGCGTCGTGATCGGATCCAGGAGCGAATGCGAGATCGAGAAATCGTGGGACGGCGAGGAGGGCCTCGGGATGATCTTCGCCGTGGGACCGGGCCAGACGGTGGAGTTCTTCGGCCCGCCGTACGGGGCGCGCAAGGACAGGTCTGCGGCACGAGGCGTCGAGCTGGCATTCGAGGTCGAAGACGTGGAGGCGTGGCAGCAGCGCGTCATCGACGCCGGGGTGCCGATCGCGCGAGAGCTGAAGTACAACCCG